>JAPUJX010000099.1 GCA_027295975.1 Gammaproteobacteria bacterium | reverse complement strand
TGCGCCAGTTGATCCGGACGGGTTTTGTCAGCTTCTGCTTCCCGGAGCAATTTGTCCGAATGGGAACAGACGCTGACAAGACAATTGAACCCGTCGATAATGGGTTGTTTGCGACACCAGGTAAGGGTTATGGCAAAAAGGCAGGAACAAGAGACTGCAAATCCAGAGGTTACCGAGGTTGCGCCGAACGTTTTGCGGATGCAGTTGCCGATCCGCATGCCGGGACTCGGTCACGTCAACATGTACGCGCTGCTCGACGACCACGGTGCAGCCGTGGTCGACCCCGGTCTGCCCGGGCCCTTCAACTGGAAGGCGATCGAGAATCGCTTGCGCCAGGCGGAACTGAAACCCAAAGACATCCACACGGTTATCGTTACCCACTCGCATCCCGATCACTTCGGGGGTGCGGCACGTTTCGTGAAAGAGCACGGTGCAAAGGTTATCGCGCACCGCAGTTTCCGTTTCGGCATTGCCGAGTCGGTTTCCAACAACACACCCGAGGTCTCGCTGGAAGACCTCGAGGCGCAGCGGGATCTCGATGATGGGGAAGAGGCCGAAGCAAGGGATGAGAACGATACCGGGGCCACCCCCGGAAGCCCCCATGATCATGACCACGGTCACAACACCAACTCGGGTACCAACACTCCGCAGATGGGATGGTGGGGTGGCCCGTCTCCCTGGGGTGGTCAGAGCGCCCGCCCGCCCCTGCGCAGGCGCCTGCAATGGGGCATAATGCGAGCCCTGGGCGGCGCCATGTCTGTCCCCGAGGTCAGCCACCCGGTCGAGCAGGGCGACGTTCTGTATCTTGCGGGCCGGGAGATGTTTGTGTTGCACACCCCGGGGCACACCCCCGATCACTTCTGCCTGCACGACCCCGAAGCGGGAATCTTCCTCGCGGGCGACCACGTGCTGCCTTCGATTACTCCGCATATATCCGGCATCTCGACATCGGAGGACCCGTTGCTGTCGTTTTTCTACTCGCTCGATCGGGTGGGTGAGATCTCGGGCATCAACAAAGCGTTACCCGCGCACGGCCATCCTTTTGACGACCTGACCAAGCGGACCGAAGAAATCAAACGCCATCATTTCGAAAGGCTGGACAGGATTCGCGAAATATCCCGCGAGTTTGGCCGCCCGGCAAGCGTCGAGGAATTCTCGAAACATCTGTTCAAGCAGCGCAGTTGGGGCTCGATGGCCGAGAGCGAAACATACGCTCACCTGGAACATTTGCGGCATGCGAGAGAGGCTGAGAGCCACCGCGACAAGAAGGGTGTACTCCTCTATTTAACGAGTTGACCCAGGGGCGAAAACTATGAGGATCGGTCGGCTTTCCGCCTCAGTGGTTTTGATGACATTGGCTGCGATCTGCGGTCTCAATGCTCCCGTCCGAGCGGCATTTGAACCTGCGGAATTTCCACCTGACGACTCGCTGCCCAGCCGCAAGGCAACCACCGGCGTGCTCGGAAACGGCATAAAATACGTGGTTGATCGAAACCATCGACACGAAAACAAGAATCGAGCCGCGGTTTTCGTGGTGGTGGATGTGGGTTCCGTGTACGAATCCGACAGCGAAGCCGGGTATACCCACTTCATAGAACATCTGGGCTTTCGAGGTAGCGCGCGCCATGAACCGGGGGATGTGCGGGCGTTTATGGCCTCCATGGGCGTTGCCGGGCTTTTTCACGCGCAGAACGCCGTTACCGCGCAGGAACGCACCCAGTACTTTCTCACCATTCCCGAAAATCCGAAACGAAACCTGGACAAAGCGCTGGACGTACTCGCAGCCAGAGCGCTCGAACCGACAATAACCGCCGAAGCCGTCGAAGCCGAACGCAGCGTTATCCTGGCTGAAGAATTAACGCGCCGGGTTTCTCAGAGCAGCCGCCGGCGATTCGGTATGCTGCTCGGCGAAGGGCACCCCTATTTGAACCACGTTACCGTCGGGTCGAGGGAAACCATCAAAGGGGCCAGCGTCGAAGCCCTGAGCGAATTTCATGCCAATTGGTTCCGGCCGGATCGAACCATGGTGATCGTGGTCGGCGACGTCAACGTAAAAAAGGCGGTACGCGCCGTGCGAGCGGTGTTTGGCCGCTACCGGAATCCTGAGATCGACAATCCACCCCGCCACCAGACACCGGTTCCGGAAGGGTATCGAGCCGCGGTGGTTGCCGACGAGAAGGCGAAGATTCGAAGCGTGCAACTCAGCATGGTGACCAGACATTCAGGGGCGGATACTCTCAACGAGCTGAAAAATCTCACTTCGGCGGGGCTTGCCGGAAAAATCCTGAACGACCGGCTGAGAACGTACGCCGAGCAAACTTCGGATGTCCTTGCGACTCGATTCTCCCGGCAACGGCTCGCTGCCCTGGCCGTCAGCACTTTGTCCATTTCCGTAGAGGATGGGGTCGAATTACGGGCGTTTCGTGATGTATTGGATGTAGTGGCCGGCCTGCTCGAGACGGGTTTCACGGCGGCAGAAGTAAACGTTGCAAAAACACTCGCATCCCAACGATTGCGTACTCGGCTCGAACGCGCAGATCGCATGTCCAGCAACCGGGTTGGACGAGCTTGGGTGGACGCTCTTTCCGTTGATCAACCTGTTACCGAAACGGCTGCTGGCGTTGCGGCAGGTTTGTTTGTTCTGGATGAGTTGGATGTGCACGCGGTAAACCAGTCGCTCATAAATCAGTTTGGCAATGGGCGGCGTGTTCTTCTGGTAACGGTTCCCGAAGGCGAGACATCGGCCGCGCCCATCGAAGAATTCGAGGAAACATTGGCGAACCTGGACGATGTTTCACCGCTGGGCAGGGGGTTGGACGGAGGAACGGAGTTTGCCGCAAGTGCAGGTGCCTCCACGACGGACCCTTTTCACATCGACCCCCTGGCGCCAGGCACAATCGTTGAGGAAATTGTTCATAAAACCCTTGGGATTCGAGAGTGGCGATTGGGTAACGGTGCCACGGTACTTTTCAAATCGACCTCGACCAGAAGCACACGTGTACGAATCCGCGGTTTCGCCCCGGGTGGGGCGGCATCACTCACCGATTACAATGAAGAGTGGGTCGCGGCGGGTCGGGAAGTTCTCCTGGCGAGCGGATTGCGTGGTTATCGGGGGCCGAAGCTTGCCAATCTGTTCAACCTTCATCGCACCTCGATGCGCATCGATCTGCACGAACTGGGGCACGGCGTGATGGTCTCCACCGTGCCGGAAGAGCTCGATTTCGCGATGTCCGCACTTCACCTCGTGCACACCGAGGTCGTCACGGATCCCGCGATTTACACCTCTGTAGTCAGCAAGTTGCGTACTCGTTTCGAAGCCACGGGCGAAGTACCCGCTCTCCGGCATCGGCAAGCGGTCTTCGATCTGCTCTGGTTGAATTCAGTCGTGGGAAAAGCGGTGCTGGATCCCGAAGCGCTTGATACGTTGACGCCGGGCTGGGTGGAGTCGATGTATCAAACGCTCTTCACAAATGTGCGTGGGGTGACGTTTCTGATCTCGGGCCCTGTCAAGGCCAGAGTGTTGAAGCCTTACGTGATCAAATATCTGGCATCGCTCGCTGGAGGCGAGGGCCATGGATTGATTGGGGGTTCCGGAACCCTTGCCGAAAAAAACGGTAGCGTCCGAACCGACCTCAATCCGGAAGATCGAAGCGAAGTCGTGCGCATCTATGTAAATGCGAACGCCGGGTACGACTACCGAAGTTCGGTCGTTCGCCAGATGTATGCAATATTGTTACAGAACGCGCTGCAACAGACGATTCGTGTGGACCGTGGGTTGGTTTATACCATTGGTGCTTCGGAGTCTTCGCCGATGTTTCCCGTGCCGCACGGGTTTGTCAACGTGCAGTTTGTCGCCGAACCCGAAAATGTCGCGGAGATTGACGCGCTGGTGAAGGTTTCCATCCTTGGTGCAGTCGAGAACGTCGATGGTGAGCAGATGGAAGTTTTACGACGCCAGAGGAAACGCTCGATCGAGACCTACTACGAGAATCCCGGCAACGTATTGTTGGTTTTCTACAGAGAACGCACGGCGGGTCAGCCGCCGCTCTCGATAAAAGCGCGTAAGAAAATCGTCGACGGTATTACCGCTGCAGATCTACAGGCCTTCGCGAAACGTGTCGCGACGGACATGCCCTTGGTGGAGGGAGAGTTTGCGCCCGTTATCCAACCCCTTTCCCCTGTCAGGCGGGCTCATATTCAAAATAGGCGTTGGAGACCACCACCGTGTCTTTCACCCGGGCTTCGAAGATCACCCGTCCGCCTCCGTCGTGCCACGCCAGGATTTGCATGGTGTCATCCAGAAACACCGGCGACGAAAACCGTACTTTGATTTTCCTGAAGCGGGTGGCATCACCCTCACACAGAGCGTTCAATAGAAGCTGAGCGCAGTGCCCGAAGGTACAGAGCCCGTGCAGAATTGGCTCGTCGAAACCTCCGAATCTGGCTGCATCGGGATCGATATGCAGAGGGTTGTAATCGCCTGACAGGCGGTAGATGTGCGCCTGGTTTTTCGGAATGCGAACCCCGCATGTGACATCGGGGGCGGTTTCCGGAACCGCAATTTTTGCCGAAAAGGTCTGGCCGCTTCCTTCGAAGGGCTCTATATCGCCGAGCTTCTCGATGCCACGCCGGAATGATCCGTTGACCATGCGCACACAGACGTTGCCGTGGGCGTCCATGACGCTGCTCTCGCTTTCCACGAACCCGTTGCCCTTGCCCCGGGGGTGTACCCCGATCAGTCGAGAGGTCACTTTTACCGAACCCTCGGTAGGTAACGGTCGGAGCATCTCCAGGTAACGTTCCGCGTCGATGTTCAACGGTCCGGGTGAACGGGGAATTTGCGCCTCATCGATGGGTGCCCCGGCACTGCCCCAGCGAATGGGAAAGGTGGGGAAAACGGCAAAATCCGGGTGGCCTTCGAAAACGAATCGCAGATCCTGGATGCCGATACCTACCGCATACAACAACACGTCCCGTTTTTCGTAGTCGACGGTAACCGGGTCTCCCCACGGGCCGGGTTTGCCGCCCGGTAACGCGGCTTGTGCATCGTAGGTTGGCATATTGGGTTCTCCTCGAGGTTGAGTAGGCGTGCTCCGGGGGCTGCGCCGAGCGGATAGAATGTGAACAGTATCGAAAAAGAGAACGCTTAATGCCACTGACAATTCGTTCGATTGGTAAAACCGACATCAAGGTCACTACCCTGGGTTTTGGGGGTGCGCCGCTTGGCGGTGCGGGGGATAGAATCACCGAAGCGCAGGTGGAGGCAGTTGTCGAAACGGCCTGGGATGGAGGGATCAGATACTTCGACACCGCCCCGCTTTATGGACACGGCCTGAGTGAAAAGCGGCTTGGCGCCCACCTCGGAAACCTATCGAGAGATGAATTTGCCTTGTCGAGCAAGGTCGGTCGGCTGCTTGTACCCCTCGCTGAAGGGATTCGTAACCCGCTGATGCGCGACAGCGAACCGTTCGGAATTCGCTACGACTACTCTTACGCCGCCACCCGGCGCTCCCTCGAGTCGAGCCTGGAACGTCTCCACCTGGACCGCGTCGATATCCTGTTATGTCACGACATAGACAGATGGACTCACGGTGATGACGCCTCGCAGATTTTTGAGACCGCGGCGCGGGGTGTCCTTCCGGCGCTGGCCGATTTGCGCAGCGAAGGTGTCATTCGAGCATTTGGTCTCGGTGTCAATGAAGCTGCCGTTTGCAGTCGCGTCATGGATCATTTTGACGTCGATTGTTTCCTGCTCGCCGGGCGTTTCACGCTGCTGGAACAATCTCCGTTGGATGATCTGTTACCGAAATGCCTGGAAAACCAGGTTTCCGTGATCATCGGCGGTCCGTACAACTCGGGTTTGCTCGCGGCGACGGAGCGCAAACGGGCAACGTACGACTACCGGCCCGTGGATGATGCACGTTGGGCCAGGGCACAACATATTCGGGCCGTCTGCGAAGTGCACGGTGTCGATCCACGCGCTGCGGCCCTCCAATATCCGTTGCGCCATCCTGCCGTTGCCTCCGTCATTCCCGGCGTCTGGACTGTGGAGGAAGTGAAGACGAACCTCATGTTGATCAAATCAGATATACCGGATGTGTTGTGGGACGATCTTGCGGAGGCTGGCCTGGCCCGCAAGTTCTGACTCGCGTCACGGACACGCGACCAGGAGTAATTCCGAACCCGGTGCCGGCAGGACCCACTGGGATCCTTGCCTGGTCGCAACATATTGTTCCACCTGATCGATGAAATCCCATGGGTCGCTGAAGGGAACGCCGCGCAGTTTGTCTGGATCCTGAGTATACGGGGCCAAGAAATTTTCCCAGTGACCGAGCACCACATGGCGGGGTCGAACTCGCTCGAGCAAAACACTCGGGTAGCCACTGACCTGGCGATGGGAAGCGACACACACGAGGGTGGCATCCACCCGTATCCCCGGAGGCGGATATCCCAACGGTGGATTGCTGGCGGCATCCTGGTAATGCAGCGAGAACAGGGCTCGATCGTCGGTGGGGTGCAGGAACTCGATCAGAAACGCAAGGGTACGTCCCTCGACCCAACCGTTCGCTCGCCGGGGGAGACGGTCGAGGTCCTCGTCCAACACACCCGTCATGAATTTTATTCCGGCAAAGTGCGGCGCGTGCTCGGACTTGATGGGTAAAAACCGAACCCGCGTTGCGGGAATGTGGATCCATGGTTTCGCTGTGCTTGCGGAGTCACCTGCCGAGTATTCGGAACCGATGACAGTCACCCGGTGTTCGAGGGCTGGCACCGCCGCCAGCAGATGTGCGACTGTGCGGCTTCCGTACACCATCGCCTGGCGAGCGCGATGTTCCGCAATCCAACCTACGTCCAGTAGATGGTCGTAGTGGGCGTGGCCAACGATGATTGCGTCTGCGGTGGAAACATCCGGTAGCCATCGCTCGAGGGCGTCGGCTTTTGGCTCAATCCGTTTGAGGCTCAACGCGGTCAACACACCCGGGTTTGAGATGAATGGACCGAGTAACACGACATCCTGCCCTCGTCGAAGTACGTAACCACCCGAACCGAGGTATTCAATCGAGAGCGTCTCACGGTCCGGACAGATTATCGTCTCGCAATCGGGGCAGGAACTCCCAACGCTCACGGGCAAACCGCCAATGCTGCAACCGGTGACAAATACCAGCAGACTCGTGAGCAGTAACATTTGTTTTTTTGAGGTTGTGGTGTTCATCTATTGGACCGGCGCTTGTCGGTGACCAGTTCCTGCTCATCGGCAACGTCTTCGGCAAGCTGGCCCACCCGGTAGGCGAGTTTTGTATTCGGCGAGAGTTTTTCCATACCGCCATACTGCTTATCCTGTGCGGCTATGCAAGCCGAGCCCGTGTTTGGAGACAAGTCGTTTAGAATGAGGCACAAGCAAAACGACGGATGGTGCCGTACCATCACCCCATGACCCCTCCCAGTGAACCGTTACCCTGGTGCATCATTCAACGTGCGAAGACACGCGAGCCGTTGATGGTTTCGAGCCTCGTCCTGCAGGCGGTGGATATTGACCATCAGGTAAGGTCCGACGGGTATGAATGGTGCCTGTACGTACCGGTCGGGTTGGAATTGGCAGCGCTCGAAGAACTGCAGAGCTACCAGCTCGAGAATGTCCCGAAAACCGTATACCGCCCCCGGGTGGTCACCTTCGACAGCGGTTGGATGGGGGTATTGGGTTACCTGTGCATCATCTGGCTGCTCCCCTCTCTCGAGGCAGCCGACGTTTTCGACTGGGACTGGCGGGGCGCTGGACTCATGCAGGCAGGACTCGTCATGGATGGCGAGTGGTGGCGCACCGTTACCGCTCTCACCCTGCATGCCGACCTCGCTCATATTCTTGCAAACTCTCTATTCGGCGCGGTTTTTGGGCTTTTCGTAGGCCGGTATCTCGGCTCGGGTTTCGGTTGGCTCCTGGTGTTGTTGGCAGGGGCGCTCGGCAACGGCATCAATGCGTTTTTGCAACCCGACATGTTCCGGTCGATCGGGGCATCCACCGCAACATTTGCCGCCCTCGGTCTGGTGGCGGCCTTCGTCTGGCGGCGGGGTTACCACCGCGCTCTCGATTGGCGGCGTAGTTTTGCACCGTTGTTTGCCGCCATCTGTCTGCTCGCCTTTACGGGTATGGGTGGTGCGGATGGGAACACGGATGTGCTCGGACACTTTGCCGGCTTTAGTTGTGGCGTAACATTCGGGCTGCTGGCACCGAGCTTCGACATCAGACGGTTGGGTATCAGTGGTCAGTATCTATCCGGCTGCGCCGCCGTTGGCCTCATCATGGTGGCCTGGGTCCTGGCAGGTATGAACTGAGGCGTGTTGGAGCTTTCGGTGTGATAATCATCGAAGCTAGCTGAGAGGAAACGCTTGTGAAAACCGTCCGAGATGAACTGATCGAATTGCGGGGTTTGCGTTTTCATTACCGCGACTGGCCATCGTCGAATCCCGATGCAAGGGACCTGGTGCTTCTGCATGGTTACACGGGCCACGCCCGCAGCTGGGATGCCTTTGCGGCTGCGATGTCGGATACCTATCGGGTGCTCGCCCTCGATCAGCGCGGTCACGGCGAAACTCAGTGGGCACCGCCGCAGGCATACGGGACGCGGGAGATGGTCACGGATCTCGAAGCCTTCGTTGCGGCGATGGGTTTGAGCGATTTCGCGCTCCTTGGACTCTCCATGGGAGGTATCGTTTCCATCGGTTATGCAGGTGACCGTCCGCCGGAGTTGTCGCGCCTGGTGATAGTTGATATCGCGCCGGAGATCGCGCCTTCGGGTTTGCAGAAGATCGTGACCAACGTAGCGCGCAGGGACACGTTCGCCACCAGGGAGGAAGCGTTTGCCCGCGCCCGGGCCGACAATCCCATCCCGCCGGAGGAACATCATCGCCATCGTGTCTACAACTCAATGATGCGTACCGAGGAAGGTCTCTGGACCTATCGTTACGATCGCGCGTTACGCGATGCAAGCGTTCCTCGGGAACGGATCACCGCGGATGAAGGCTGGAAGCTCGTCGCAAACTTCAACGTGCCAACGCTGCTCATTCGGGGTGAACTGAGCGACATCCTTGCACCCGATATTGCGGAGCGAATGGCCAGGGAGATACCCGACTGCCAGCTTCGGGAGGTTGCGGGATCCGGGCATCCGGTACCGTTGGATCAACCGGAGCCGTTCCTCGAGGTGGCGAGAGCGTTTCTCACCGGCTGAAGACGTTTGATCAGGCGGCGCTGCGAACCCGTTTGAGGTCAGCCAGTTCCTTTTGCAACCCTGCTACGCAGGCCTTGAGTTCGTCCAGTTCCGAGGCGGGAGTTTCGCCTGCTGCCGCGCAGATGCGGTCGTATTCCGCTTTGAGCCGCCGGCCGCTGTCGCGTTCCTCAGCGATGTAACGTCCGAGCAATCCACCCGTTTGTGGATCGATGCTGGTGTCGTTGAAGAAACTCGCAAACGGATCTTTACCATCGCCTCCGCGGCTGGTGCGGGCAACCTTTTCGGCGTCGGTCGCGTCCGAGCGGATGTAGGTGACCAACTCATCAAAGTCCTTGAAAAACTGAAATGCCGTTTCCTCGCACACAGCGTGGCCGAGTTCGCACATGCGTTTGGTGAATGCCCAGGCGTGTTCGCCTTCTCGAATGGATACGAAACGCAGCACCTGCTCGAGGGCTTCGTCATTCGTGGCATCTGCCCACGCCTTCAGCAGGATCTCGCCCTTGGTTTCATTTACGGCAATGGAATTCAGCAATGGTAGAAAGGTCGGTTCGCTCATGTCAGTCCCCTTGGTTGAATGTTCTGCGTTGGTATGTCCTGGTTCGGAAGCTAATACATTGGGCTGTCCCATGCAAAGACCCCCGTTGGAAGACCGCGGAGTTTGAGCGGGGGCTAGTCGTTTTTCCCCGCCGCGGGGGTACACCCAGGCAGTACCGATGAGGGTCGTGCAAGGTACCACTGTTGCCGGTGTGCCCAACCCAGGTCGGTAAGGCGTGTCGACTCGAAACAGGGCACCATCATCTCACCGGACAGTAGCAGGCGGTGGTTCGTGTCTGCAGAGAGCCAGGCGGCCGCATCACGACTTTCCCCGTTGTCGTCACGGCGGCGGTAGCCAAAATGTACCGCCGGCGCATCCCACTGGAGCAGAAACTCTGGAAAGATATACACGGAGCGTTTTCCTTCGCTCAACGAAAAGAACAACAACAGGAGAATGATCCAGCCGCCGAACAACAACGTCGCCGGGTCTTTCGCCTTCAGGTCGCGCCACCAGGCCGGAATGAGCCACGGCAACAGGAACGACACGGGCAGCCACAGCCACGGAATGGCGTTTGTGAAAAGATACCATGCGGGTTTGATATGTCCCCATGCATCGGCGTAACGAACAACCGTCTGGGTCAGCAGGATGTTGTTGCGATATTGAACGAGTTCACCGTCCGCGGTGCACCGTCAGCACCGGCGTTTCCACTCTCGTTGTAGACGGGAATAACAATACTGATTTCTGGCGGAGCGGAGTTCATTTATCTACTAGGCTGAAAAGACGGTTAATGCGCCTTCGCTGCGTCGCACCGATGAGGGCTCGAGGACCTGCTGGCCGTTCGCTCAGACGCTCCTTACTTTTCTTCACCGAGACGTTTGAAATTTGGTGCTCGCTTTTCGATGAGTGCGGCGGCACCCTCGGCCGCATCCGGGAGGGTCACGAAGCGGTTCGTGGACACTTCCGCTTCGCGTAACGCCTGCATGTAGGTGGTGCCCTGATGCCGATACACCAATCGTTTGGTTTCTGCGATGGCGGCCGGCGCCGAGGTGATTGACAGACGCGCAACGTAGTCGCGCGCGGTGTCGAGTAACTGTTCAGGCTCGGTGAGTCTGTCTACAAGGCCGATATTGGCGGCTGTTTCGGCGTCGATCCTGTCGCTCATCCACAACAGATCCAACGCACGGCTCGTGCCGACGAGCCGCGGCAACAGCCAGCTCACGCCGTGTTCGGAGATGAGGCCACGTTTGAGAAACACGGTGACGAAGCTCGCGTCCCGTGAGGCAATTCGCAGATCGCACATCAGCGCCAGTATCAGACCGCCGCCCGCGGCAACGCCATTCACCGCCGCGATCACCGGTTTAGGCACTTTGAGCAGGTAGCTGAAGATTCCGGGCAGCTCGTCGCTGTCGGTAGCCGTCGCGGCAGCCGGTTCCGTTCGGCTCGTCACTTCGAGAAGCACCTGGGAGTCGAGCCCGGCGCTGAAACCGCGGCCGTTGCCGGTAATGATGATTCCGACCACCCGGGTATCGTTTGAGGCCGTGTCGACCGCGCTGCGAATTTCGGCCAATGTGTGATGAGTGAATGCATTGAGCTTCTCGGGCCGATTCAAGCGGATGATGGCGTGTGGATCTTCTATTACGAATTCGATGTCGGTGTAGTCACTCATAACAGGTTCACCCGCATGCCACAGAGGTAGACCTGATCAACGCCGGTTACCACGCCTCGCGCTTCGGCGACCGCGAGAATTGTCGCCTTGTCGCTAGTGGCGACGTCGATCCCCCCCAGACCTTCGGGCCGGCCATCGTTACTGGGTACGAATCGGACGCTTGCGTTGTCGAGGATGAGGGTTGGCGTGCCACCCTCGTCGTGCAGGTTGAGCTGGGCGATCTCCGCCCAGCGATTGGCCGTTTTCATCGGATCGGAACATTGCACCTCGGCCGCCGCGATTCCGGTCACCCGTTCCAGGGACCGGGCGGCCTGCCAGTTTTTGCCTGCGGGCTCCCAGGGGCCGTCCGGGTCATGGGCTTCAGGGCCGATCTGTTCGTCGATCTCGAAAAAAGAGCCTCCCGTGTCTTTGGGGTGCAGTTGCATGTTGCGAAACTCGTCGCCGGCGAACTGGCCGACGATACGAATACCGAGTTCCTCCACGCGCGCACGGCGCGGAGCGTGATCGTCGCACTGAGTGATTACCATATACCCGCCGTCACCGCCGCGGCGAGTCAGGTAGCGGCCGCCGGCGGTGTTTTCCTCGATGGGCGCCACCACTTCGAGAAGCTGGTTACCGATGGGGAACAGCGCGTTCTCCAGACCAAAATGTCCCACTCCGGGATCGCGATAGCAGACCTTGATACCCAGCACGTCGATGAGTTCGGCTTCCACCGGTGCAAGCACCTCGGCCACCAGAGCGATCTGTCGAAGTCGCAGCCACATGGTTGTTCTCCTATCGTTATCCGAGTGTTATCCGCGCGTTGTCCGCGGTCCGTGATCAATTATCCGGCATCGCCTCAAACTGGATCAGATCGTCCGTTATCTGGAACCAGGGCGCTTTGGATCCCACAAAAATATGCGCTTGCGGTTTGATGCCCGGGTCCTGATCGAGGGCACCGGCCGGAACCATCACCATGCCGGGATCTTCGAATACCGTGGGCATAGCCGAGGCGCAATTGGTGCAGAACGAGTTGATGAACATCTCGGTCCCCGGGAGCTTGAAGCGACAAACGTTTTCTTCGCCGCTCACCCAGCGGAAACTGCCCGTTGCGACGAACAACTGGGTGGAGTGGGCAGAACTGCGGGCCCTGCGGCAACGAGAGCAATGGCAATTACCCATGCGACCGAGATTATCGTCGAATTCGAAAGCCACGGCTGCGCACATGCAGCTGCCACCGACGGCACCTGGTGTTTCCGGTTCCCGCGTTGGATTATCGATGCCTTGCATATCGTATTGGGGCGGGTATATGTCGTGCTGCGGTGCGGCGTCGGTGATTTCGAACCAGGTCGCCTTGGAGCCGACGAAAATGTGGCGGTCGAGGGTTCTATTCAGCTCGCCGTCCATGTTGCCGGCCGGCATGAATACAAGCTGGCCGTCACGCGCTGGCGAAGCCACGGTAGAGCCGCAGCGGGGGCAACTCGACCGCGTCTCTCCGGGCGAGGATTCGTAACGCTGGATTTTCTCTTCGCCGGAGGTGAAGCGGAATGCCTCTCCGGTTACCCCGATATAGGTGGCAAAAGCGGTGCCGTGCAGCTTGCGGCACATGGAGCAGTGGCAGTTCGACATCGTCATGGGGTCGCCGTCGATTTCCCAGGTGATGTCGCCGCACAAACAGGATCCCTTGTTCATGGTTGCGGTTACTCCAATCATCCGACCGCTCAACGCTACTGGATGTGCGGGCGCTAAGCTAGTATGAAAACCGTGTCACTCCACCCTGGCGAAATACAAACGAACGGACTCAAGCGAGGACAAGATCATGAATCTACAGCTCACGCCAACACCAGGTGCCAAGATGTTATATCTCATCAAGCGCAGGGCTAGTGCCTCTCGTGAGGAACTCATCTGTCACTGGTTCGCCAACCACATGCCACAGGTTATCGAGGCGCAACACGACCAGGAGGCCCGCGGCAAGGTTCACGCGTCTCGTTACATCGCCACCCTGTTTGATGCGGACCACAACGGCGAACACCCATGGGATGGCATGGCGCAGTTATGGTTCGACCGTCAGCTACCCCGACCGAAGGTTCCGATGGGTACACAGCCGACGGACACGTTTCAACAGAAGGCGGAACCCTACGTACCCTGGGCGACTACCGAGTACGTTGTTCTGGACGGCTCCGATCACCTTGGAGCGGAGCCGCTTACCCTGAATGCTCCTTATCCAAGCACCCGATCCGGTTTCTTCAAGGTGAGCTTTCTCGTAAAGGGCTGTAGAGATTGCGATTACGACGCGTTTTTTGCCCATTGGCTGGGAGTTCATGCGCCCAATGTCCTGGACACCGCCATTGCCGCCGGCGGCTTCGGTTATGTCGTGAGCCATAGCATCGAGCCCCACGTCGAACCGTACGCGGGTCTCGCGGAACTCTACTTTCAGGATAAAACCGGCTGGGATGGATATAGAAAAGCAATCAAACCGGACGGTATGGAACGGTGGGTAGACCCGGAGGGGGTCCTGGTGCTGCGAGCCCGGACGGAAATGATCGGATTACCCTGACGGGACCCTCGCTCGGGTCATCGCCGAAAAATCGCCTGGTTGCGGAAAATTCGCCGGGTTCAGCGTAAAGTCTTCGACCCCGGTTACCTCAATGGCCCGGGGAACAGCCAAGGGGACATGACAATGGATTTTGAACCGAGCGACAAGGTATTGGAGTTACGCGCCAGAGTAGAGGCGTTCATGAACGAGCACATCTATCCACGCGAGCTCGATCACGGCAACTGGGTGGAAGACCCGCAGAATGCCTGGCAATACCCGCCGTGGTTTGAAGATCTGAAAGACAAAGCCAAGTCTGCCGGTATCTGGAACTGGTTTTTGCCCAGGGACTATGAGGAGTTCAGCCCGGGGTTGTCCAACCTCGAGTTCGCGCCGCTCATGGAAGTGATGTGCCGCGTGCCCTGGTCTCAGGAGGTGTTCAACTGCAGTGCGCCGGATCGGGGCAACATGGAAGTGCTGGCTCGCTTCGGCAATGAACAGCAGCAGGAAAAGTGGCTGCAACCCCTGCTCAACGGCGAAATTCGATCCGCCTTTTCGATGACCGAACCAGCGGTTGCTTCGTCGGACGCTTCGAATCTGGAAACCACCATCGTGCGTGACGGCGATGAGTATGTGATCAACGGCCGCAAATGGTTCACCTCGAACGCCTTCAACCCGCTGTGTAAGCTGTTCGTGGTGATGGGTAAAACCGATCCGAACGCGTCGCGTCATCAGCAGTTCTCAATGATTCTGGTACCAAAAGACACGCCTGGAGTCATCCTCGAGCGCCATGTGCGCGCTTTCGGCAGCGTGCACTCCCCCGGTGGACACGCCCAGGTGTTATACGACAACGTGCGGGTGCCCGTGGAGAATCTATTGCTCGGTGAAGGCCGCGGCTTCGAAATCGCCCAGGGCCGCCTCGGACCGGGACGCTTTCAATATGCCATGATGTTTGTGGGCATGGCTCAGCGTTGTCTGGACCTCATGTGTAAACGTGTCGATGAGCGTGAGGCCTTCGGCGAGAAACTCTCCGAGAAAACCAGCATTCAACACGACATCGCCCGCTCGCGTTGCGAGATCGAACAGTCCCGTTTGCTGGTGCTCGCGGCTGCCGACAAGATGGACAAGTTCGGGCCGAAGGGTGCTCGGGATTTCATCTCCATGGTCAAAATCGTTGCGCCGCAGATGTGTCAAGTCGTTGCCGATCGGGCTCTGCAAGCGCATGGTGGAATGGGTGTGACCCAGGACACTCCGATTGCCCGTATTTACCTAACGAGTCGTTACTGCCGCATTGCGGACGGTCCGGACGAAGTGCATATGTCGCAACTCGGCAGGCGGACGATCAGAGACGCACTTTGAGCTGAGTTGGCCCGGTAAAGATTGATACCGGCCTGGACGGTGAGCGATACTCGGATATCGGTCTTTTTCGGGTCATTTTGGTGCATGTTTGTTACTTCTTGTTACACTCGGCTTAGCAGATCGGTTAGTTAGTTAACGAAATTGCAAAAACAGCCGATTTGTCGAAAATGTTGTGGTAGATTCGCGCCGTGTCGATAGTAGGGCGCAGAGAACAACAGCGATTGAATAATCACGACAGTGAAGGGGACTCTGACATGAATATGAACGTTGTGAACATCTTACGCATGATTGCGATAGCAGTAGCCGTTATCGCGGCGTTTGTCACCATTCCATACGTCGCCATCGCCTTTATCGTCTTGGGACTGGGGGTGGGGTTTATGGGAATAGAAGCAGAACGCAGGATACTCTACCTGGTGATGGCGGTTGCCTTGACGACGGTTGCCGGAACCCTGGGATCCATCCCGGTGGCCGGTTCATACCTTACGGATATGCTGACCAACCTCAGCTCGGTCATTAATGCCGGTGCCGTTGCGGTAATTTTGACGATCATATACGAAAGGATCACGAGCTAACGAGGGCCAGATCAACCCGACAGGGATGTCGGGTTGCTCAATGTGGGTGACCACATGTTAGCGAACTCGACCAACGACGCTCCGACCATTACTGATAGAAGCTAACCAGCCACTTCCTGGAGTTGTCCGTTCCGTGAACCAGCCGTTTCGGTGTCCGCTTCCTGGTTTTTGCGATCCGCCAGCGGCTATAGTGTAACTTTCCTGAGTAGGACAACCATGCTCGGAGCGGTGGTGGATATCAGGCGCTGGTTGCATGCAGACCGGCAGACCCCACATCTCGACAGGCTCGAGCGTGACCGCGACATCGGCCGTGTTTTACCGGTTGGGGCTACGGCGAACGAACGGGTGCTTGCCTGGTGGGCGGAGATAGCCCCTGTTGATGTCGACAGCACGGGGGGTCGACTCGAACGCACGCGGCGCGCTGTGACGGCGGCGTTAACCGTAATCGGCGTGCTGCTGGGCGCGAGCCTTGCCGGTGTTGCCTTCGGCTACGAAGGACACTACCCGGTGAACCTGTTCGCCTTACTTGGAGTGCTGGTCGGCATGCCGCTCGTGTTGTTGTTGTTTTCCCTCCTGTTGTTACTACCCGGCCGACTGCCGGTTGTTTCGACGGTACAGGACGTCCTGGCCGGTATGAACGTGGGTCGTTGGGTGGGTGCCTGGCTCGACCGTTACGCGCAGACGGATCTATTTGCTGCTTTTCCAGGGGGGCGCAAAACAAGCGCATTTGCCCGCTGGCAACTCGTGGTGTTTTCCCAGTGGTTGGCGATCGGTTTTTTTGTTGGTGTGCTCGCTGTCGCCTGGTTACTCGTTGCGTTCACCGATCTGGCCTTCGGGTGGAGCACCACATTGCAGATAGAGGCAACGAGTGTGCATCGCTGGTTTGTGACCCTTGCGGCACCCTGGTCCACCTGGTTGGCGGTGGCAACGCCTGAATTGACGTTGGTGGAGACATCGCGATTCTTCCGCCTGGAAGAGGGCGGCATGCCTGCCGCGCGCGCTGCGCGCTTAGGCGAGTGGTGGCCGTTTGTGCTGATGATCGTGTTGACGTACGGATTGGTGCCGCGGATGGTATTGCTTGGTGTTGCCGTTTGGCGGCTCGGTGTCGCGTCTCGCTCGCTGCTGCGAGACGACCCCGAAGTTACCGCCCTTATCGATCGGCTGACACTTCCCCCGGTCGACTATCAGGGTGAACCGGCAGACACGCTTACCGCGTCTGGGGAATCCCTGTCCGTCCCGACGTTACCGGGAGTGTTCGCCGCTGAAGACGATTCTACCCTGGTCATGATCTGGAATGGTGCGTTGCCGGAAAGTGCCGCGAACGTGTGGCTTGTAGATCGGTTCGGTATCAGGCAGACAAAAGTTCTCGGCATGGGCGTGTTGCAGGACCGTGGATTCCACCTGGAGCAACTTGAAGGGATCCCGCATAACGTTCGTCGCCTTGTTATATTCACGAAAGGGTGGGAACCTCCGCTTCTGGAATTTTCCGATTTTCTCGACCTGATACGGGAGGTTGTCGGCGACGCTGCTTCACTGGTCCTGGTACCCATCGACGTAACGGGGAAACAGGTGCTCGAGAGCGAGCGGGATGTATGGGCGCAGGCGCTCGCTCGTCGTCGTGATTCCGGTCTGTACGCCGTTGCCGCCGACATCCCGGGGGCTGGTTGAATCATGATTCCGGTTTTTGCCGTCGTCGGACACCCCAACAAGGGTAAGAGTTCCATCGTAGCGACTTTGGCGGAGGACGAAGAGATTGTCATCGGTCCCGCGCCAGGCACGACACGGCGATCTCATCGTTATACGTTCAGCATCGACAGTGAGCCTCAGTACGTGCTCGTTGATACTCCCGGATTTCAACGTGCGGGCGCCGTTCTCGAATGGCTCGAGGCCCGTGCCGCCGGAGCCCATGAGCGGCCCCGGATTGTGGAGGATTTTGTCAACACTCATCTGGGAGACGGGCGTTTTCACGACGAGTGCGAGTTGCTCAAACCAATGCTCGATGGAGCGGGTATTCTCTACGTGGTGGATGGTGCCAAACCCTACGGCCCTGAATACGAACTCGAGATGCAGGTTCTGCAGTGGACGGGCCGGCCGCGGATGGCGCTCATCAATCTGATCGGAAGTGGAGACTATGTTGATGACTGGCGTCAGGCGCTCGATCAGTATTTCTCCCTCGTGCGCGTTTTTGATGCGGTGCACGCCGACTTTGCGAAAAGGGTGGCTTTGTTGAGAGGTTTCGGCGAGCTTGACGAGAGCTGGCGGCCTGGGATCGAGCGCGCGGTGATGGCTCTCGAAGGGGAACGGCTTCGGCGTCTTGAACGGAGTGCGGTCGAGATCGCAAACTATCTGATTGAGACCATGAGCTTGACCGAGCGCACCGCACTTGGAGAATCCGAAGATGTGGGGCGTTGTGAAATCCGCTTGATGGAGCGGTTGCAGAACAGCCTTCGTGAGCGCGAGCGACTCTCACGGGAAACGGTGCAGAGTGTGTACCGACACCAAAGCCTCACTCGCGACGAGGCAATCACCGAACTTCTTGCCACCGACCTTTTTACCGAGGAGGGTTGGGAGCTATTTGGACTGTCGCGCATGCAGCTGATGGTCTCCGGCTTGTTGTCCGGCGCGCTCGCCGGTGGCGGGATCGACGCCATTCTCGGCGGCGCATCGTTCATGTTGGGCGCGGGGCTTGGCGCCCTCGTCGGCGGTGTGGGTGCCTGGTTCGGTAGCGAAAAACTTGCGAAGACCGAGATACTGGGGCAATCCCTCGGTGGCCGCGTGCTCCAGGTAGGCCCGGTCAAGGCGGCCAACTTCCCGTGGGTGATGCTCGGCCGGGCCTGGATACATCATCAGCTGGTGGCGGAGCGCAATCATGCCCGGCGTGAGGCGATGTCGTTGGCCGTGGCCGGGGAGCAGCATCTGATGGATCGGCTGCCTGACGAACTGCGCCGGGGACTCGGCAAGCTGTTCAAAGGTGTCTCTCGAGGCCATGTTGATGCGGCTGTCCGCCAGACCCTTGCGAACCGGGTTGCCGAGGTGTTGAGGTTGGGTGTCAGCGGCAACTGAACTCGGTTTCGAGGGCTGGTGGCATGGTCTCCCCTGAAGGAACGCCGGGTAA
>JAPUJX010000098.1 GCA_027295975.1 Gammaproteobacteria bacterium | reverse complement strand
GGCGATCTGGTTCGGCTGGATGCAGACCAGGGATTTATCGAGATTTTGCATCGAGAAGATCGTTAGACAAGAATTAGTCACCGGCTCATCCCCGGTGTTTGACTGCCTTGTTCCATACGTTCGCAGGGTTTGCCTTCTGTGACACACTGGTCTAATCAGTTCCTTGACGAATTTCGTTTCGTGCGGCGAAGCGCTTCCTGTGCATAAGGTGATAGAAAGACCAGCGCCGTCTGTAATTGCCATGATCTTAGATCCCTTACCGCGTTTGGTTGCCGACTTCAGCAACCCCTTATTGGCAGCGCTGTAACTACCGTCGATGAAACGCTCCTCCAGGTTAAACTCCCCTCGCCGTTGCAGGTGGGCCTGTTCGCCTCAACAATGGTTCTCACCAGTCATCCGCGCTACCGCATATCGCAATACCTGCGTTGCTCGCGCCACAGAGAGTTGTTGGTCCTGGCGCAAGCTGATCCAGAATTCGATGCTCAAGATCCCGTCCAATGACTCGAATAACAACGTATCCGACGCCATCGCGCGGGGAAGTATTTCCTTCAAACGCTTTCGCCGTCTCCGAATGTTGCGACGGATGGCTTGTTCGGTTGCGCTCGAGCGATATCGTTGAGAGATGGCGGAGGCGTGCAAGGGGAGCAGATACTCGTATATCCGCACACGTCGCTCGATCACCATCTGCAACAGAACCGGCCCTTGATCGGTTGCGTGAAGGTCCCCTCGATGGTCAGAGGGGAAGGGTTCATCCATTACCGTTTGTGCGTAGCTTTGCGCATCGAGGATAATCTCCCGGTGCAGCGTTTCCATGTCGGGGAAGTGCCGGAAAAGCGTGCGGGTGGTAATACCGGCCTGGCCGGCAATGGCTTTTGCCGTTGGATCAAATTTACCCGATAGTGTCAGCCTGCGCGTGGCGTCCAGAATGCGCCGCCGGGTGGACACGGAGCGTTCGCGGCGTCCATCGGTGGATGTTGACGCGACGGTTTCAACCGGAGACTGCATGGCGGCTCAGCACCTGACATCGTTTCATCAGCCGACGGGCGTTCTGATCAAAGTCATCCCGCCGATGCAGCACCCGGCGGTTGTCCCAGATAATGAGATCATCGGGCTGCCACTGCTGCCGCCAGACGTTTTCGTCTCGTGCGGCGTAGGACCACAACTCATCTAGTAACATCTCACTTTCCTCAAGGAGCAATCCGGGAACATAGGCCCATTCTCGTCGGCCAAGGTAAAGCGTCTTTTTGCCGGTTTCTTCGTGTGTCATGACGACGGGTTGCACGGCGCCCGGCGCTTCTCGTGGATCCTCGAAGGCTTCAAATCCGGCCCTGAGCTTGCCGACACTGGTGTGGGCAGCGTTATGTTTAATGGTCAAATCTCGAACTCGATGCCGGAGCTCATCAGGTAATAACTCATACGCGGCGTTCTGGTCTGCAAAGTACGTATCTCCGCCTTGTTCGGGAATTTCCACGCTCAGCAGAACACTGGCTGGCGGTGGATTTTCCACGTACGTCATATCCGAGTGCCAGGCGGCTTCGGCGTTGCCCAGGCCGCCGATGGGTTTGCCGTCCACGACGATGTTGGAGAGCTGGGTGACGTAACGGTTTTTGATCTTCTTGCGCGCAGCCTCGGGTAATCGCCCCATGGGGATTTCCTCCAGCGGCCCGAACCGTGCGCTGAAAGCTTGCAACTCGTCTTCGTTCAGTGGCTGGTCACGCAGACGGAGTACGCCGAAGTTGAGCCAGGTCTGGTAGATCTGGGTGAACTCGTCTTCCGTGATGTTGCGAATGTCGACGCCTTCGATTTCGGCGACGAATGTCTGGTTGATCGGTGTGATTTGGATCATGACGATTGTTCCGTGTGTGTTGCTGTTATTTCAATCTCTTACCCGGTAGAGCCGCCCACAGCCTCACGCGGCAAAACTATTCGTGCGAACAGACTCAGCTTTGGATGCGCCTGAAACCTTTCGTAGAACTTAGCAAGTCCTGCACCGAGTTGGGTTTCAAACCACAACGTTTCGTACACCTTGGTCTGATTATAGTTTCCCGGCTGCGCGGTCAAAGCTTCCACGTAGTAAACTTTCGCATCTTCAATCGCGCGCTTGAACCAAATCAATTCGTCGGTGGGGAGTTGTTCCAGATCCAGATACTCACCCAACTTGCGAAGATTTTCATCGATGGACAAGTCGGAAACACCCACCAGCGTGCGTCCGCCACGCCGCCGCCGGCCAAGGTCGTACCAGGGCTTCAGGGTTGAAAGTTCGCATGACAATCGCCCCTGCCAGGTACTGTCGTCGGTGACTGTTGGAAACGAGACCGGACAAGAAGGCGCCGACTCGACGCTCACGGCTGGCGCGTCTTCTGGAAAATCTTCCAGAACCGGCCCATGATTGCGCGTAAGGAGGTCTAACGCGGCGGCGATGACACGATGTTGAAATGCAGCGTCGTTGGGCACGCCTAACGGACGACCTAAGGGGAAGGTGACCCAGAGTGACCTCGGGGGTTGCATGCTTTCGGCATTCTCACGCACCAGGCTGATGCCGGTGGTCATGATGCCTGTACGTTCAAGGTAGTAACCGATCGCACACACGGCGCGCGGACAATTGGGTCACACGGGTGTCAGGAAGGCGGCGTCCACCTGATCCTGTTTTAGCAAATGTGCCACCTGAGCGACGCTTTCCTCATAGGCTTCGGGCATGAGACCGGCAC
>JAPUJX010000097.1 GCA_027295975.1 Gammaproteobacteria bacterium | reverse complement strand
CGAAACCCAACACAGCCAGACACATCGGAACTGTCCGTGCCCGGCGCGCCCGCCTCAGAAACACAAGACTTCCACCTGCGGTGGAGAGCCGATCTGTAACTGGGCGCGGATCCGCCGCTCACCTTTGGCCTGATTCAGTTGTCGATAAAGCCAACGACCTTCGGCGTCGCTGCGGGCGGTGATGGTTGTCCGGCAGTTTTCCGCCCGGGCTTTTCCGCCCAGCTCCGTCAGCGGTTGGAGCAGCGTTTCGCTGCGAGCGCTCAGCAGCGATTTATCCAGTTCGAGCCGTTCCCGGCGAGCACTGCTTAGCAACTGCACCTGACTGGCGGTAGCTTCGATGGCCGGATTTGCCGGGTCGATCAGCCTTGCGCGAGACACCATGGAGCGCGCCTGGGCAAATTGCCTGCGTTGTGCCGCGCGCTGGGCAAGTTCCAGATAACGCTCCACGATACGTTCAAGTCCTCGTATGGCGACAGGGTTTGCAGGATCCAGAGTAAGAACTTCGCCAAACAATGTCAGGGCGCTACCGGTTTCCGGGTAGGCCAACTGATCGTTGGTCAGCGCGAGTTCGGCCTTTTGGAGCAATCCGTCTACGTCGGGCGATTTCACCAGCACCGGCTCGGGGTCCGAGGGTATCTGGATCGGGGGCGTTTTCGGGCCGGTTTGACAACCCACCGTGGCCAGACCTGACAGCCAGAACACGAGCGCGAGACGGGCTTTTTCTCTAAACTGCAACGGTTCAGTTCACGGATGTGACCGGAAAGAAGCGTTATATTGCCCGGTCTTGCCTCGAACTCCAATGAATTTGACTTGTCCGAAAGGACACAAAGACGATGAGCTCGCGAAATATGGAATTCCTACCACACCTCCTGCAGCTACGCTTCCCGGGCCTCCGGCTGAACATGAGGGCAACCCTCATTGCCATGGTGGCGTTTTGTGTCGGTGCCCAGGGTGTTGCGGCACAGGCCCGTGCTGCCACCCAGACGGCGGAATTTGAAACAAGCGGGGATTCGTGGCTCGACGAAGAACCTCAATTCCTGCGCGTTGACGAAGCGTTTGCGTTATCTACCGAGGTGGCGGCGGACGGCGCCATCCTCGCGTCCTGGGAGATAGCCGACGGGTATTACCTGTACCGGCATCGGTTCAATTTTCAAAACCGGGTGAGTGCCGATGATGCGAGTTCGCCCCTGGTTCTCAATCCCGCGGAGATTCCACCGGGCAAACGCAAGGTTGATGAATTTTTTGGCGAGGTGGAGGTTTATTACCATACCGCTCAGGCACGGATCCCGGTGCAAAGTGGCGGGGGGGCCGTGGAATTGGGGATCGGTTATCAGGGTTGCGCGGATGCCGGTCTGTGTTATCCCCCGGAAACCAAGTGGATTGCCTTTGACCTTGGCGCAAACACCGGGTCGGAATCCGGCCCGGGTTCCGGGACTTCGTCGAGTTCTTCGTTGCTCGCCGCACCACCGGCGGTACCGCAGACACAAGAGCAGGCGCTTGCCGCGACATTAGCGGATGCCGGGCTGTTGTGGGCGCTGGCGGCTTTTTTTGGTGGTGGCATCCTGCTGGCGTTTACTCCCTGTGTGTTGCCGATGGTCCCGATTCTTTCCAGCATCATCGTTGGAGAGTCGGAAAATATCACCCGTAGTCGTGCTCTGTCGCTGTCGGTTGCCTACGTGCTGGGTATGGCGTTTACCTATGCGGCGGTCGGCACGCTGGTGGGACTGTTCGGTGCCAGCCTCAATTTGCAGGCGGCGCTGCAATCGGCGCCGGTGTTGATCGTTTTCGCCATCGTGTTCGTGCTGCTGTCGTTTTCGATGTTCGGTTTCTATGAACTGCAGTTGCCCCAGAGTTGGCAAAACAGTCTCAACTCCCTCGGCCAGAAGACGGGCGGCGGTAAACATCTGGGTGTGGTGGTCATGGGTTCGTTGTCAAGCCTGGTGGTTTCGCCGTGTGTATCCGCTCCCCTGGCCGGAGCCCTCGTTTACATCAGTGCAACGGGGGATGCGTTGCTGGGCGGCACGGCATTGCTGGCCCTTGGTCTGGGCATGGGACTGCCCCTCATCGTCATTGGTGCAAGCGGCGGACACCTGCTGCCTAAGGCGGGTGTCTGGATGAACGCCGTAAAAGCGGTTTTTGGCGTGGGTTTGCTGGCAGTTGCCATCTGGTTGCTGGAGCGAGTGGTTCCCGCGGGGGTCGCGCTCCTGTTGTGGGCTGCTCTGGCCGTTACCGCCGGGGTGTATCTTGGTGCTCTGGACTTCTCCCGGCGCGAAGGGTGGGGACAGTTGTGGAAAGCAACCGGAGCGCTTTTCCTGGTTTACGGGGTGTTGTTGATGATTGGCGCCGCAAGCGGTGCAGAAAACCCCCTCAAGCCTCTCGAGCAATTTGCCGGGCGCAGTGGGGGGACGGTGGCCGGTCAATCACTCGAGGTCGAGTGGCACCCGGTCAAAAACCTCCAGGAACTTCAGATGGGCCTAGCCGACGCGCAGGCAGCGGGGCGGCCGGCATTACTGGATCTATATGCGGATTGGTGTGTTTCATGCAAAGTCATGGAACGCTCGGTGTTTCCCGATCCGGCCGTAGAATCGCAATTGCGGCAGTTCTGGCTGTTACGCGCTGACGTAACGGAGAACAACGAGGCCGACAAGGCGCTCATGGATCGATATAGACTCTTTGGCCCGCCGAGCATGGTGTTTTTTAGCGAAGATCACAGCGAGATGAGCGAAGTTCGGCTTCAGGGAGAAGTGGGGGTCGACACCCTCGCAAGCCATCTCGAGGCCATTCTGGGGCAAAGAAATCAACAAAACTTCGTCGAAATAGCAGCTAAAAGCGATTAATATGCGGATATCTAGCCATATCGCTCGAGTTTAGGCACACTGTCCCCAACTTCCTCTCATTGGAGCTGTCATGGCCCGACTGCTGGTCCTTCACGGGCCTAATCTCAACCTGTTAGGCACTCGAGAGCCGGCAATATACGGCTCCGCCACCTTGGCCGACATCAACGCGCGTCTCGAGACCCTGGCAAAGGCCGCGGGACACGAGCTCGAGAGCTTGCAGAGCAACGCCGAACACGAACTGGTGGAAGCGGTGCACAAGGCGGGGAGCCAGGGCGTGGCTTTCATCGTCATCAATCCAGGCGCTTTTACCCATAGCAGCATCGCGCTTCGCGATGCGCTGTTGGGCGTCGCTATCCCCTTCATCGAGGTTCACCTGTCCAACGTGTATGCCCGCGAGGAGTTCAGGCAGCACTCGTTTTTGAGGGACGTCGCCAGAGGCGTCATCACGGGTCTGGGAGCACAGGGTTATGAATTCGCACTGAAGGCGGCGATTGACAACGTATCGCAACGGGAGGAGTAACCTCGTGGATTTGAGAAAGATCAAAAAACTAATCGAGTTGGTGGAAGAATCCGGTATCTCGGAGCTGGAGGTGAAAAGCGGCGATGAAGCCATTCGTATCGCGCGTCCACTGGCCGGTACACCGAGCGTTGGCGCTCAGTCACGCGCCGGGATAGCCAGGATCGTTCCGGAACCGCCAGCAGCCGCAAACACCGCCCATGTCGTGCGGGCACCCATGGCAGGTACTTTTTACCAGGCCGCGGAGCCCGGCGCCGAACCCTTCGTGAAAGTGGGCCAGCGCGTCGAGGTGGGCGATGTGTTGTGTATTATCGAGAGCATGAAGATGATGAATGAAATCACCGTGAAAATTCCGGGCACGGTGGCTGCCATAGACATTGCTAACGGCGAACCGGTCGTCTCGGAGCAAGTGCTCTTTCGTCTCGGTTAGTGTTTCTTTCCTGCGGTGGTGAGCGGCGATGAGCTGGTTCAGAGTCGACCTGGAAGTATCGGCCGATGATGCGGATGCCGTTACGGATCGTTTGCAGGAATTGGGTGCGGTGTCCATGACCATCCGTGGTGCGGGCCAGGACGGCGATCTTGTCGTGGAACCGGCGCCGGGAGAGACACCGCTGTGGCGCCGCAATCGTGTGCTGGCGCTATTTCCCCTGGACACGGATCTCACCCGGCTGAGACGTGCGCTTGGTGTTTGCCTGGATACGGATACTCTGGCGAGTCTCGATATCGGCTTCGTCGATGAGGAAAACTGGTTGCAGGCGTGGCGCGCACATGCGGTAGAGCACCTTTTCGGCGGCCGCTTGTGGGTTGCTCCCAGGGATGCGGTGTTGCCTGTGGGCGCGACGGTTTTGCGTCTCGACCCGGGGTTGGCTTTTGGCACCGGTGGTCAACCGACGACGCGTTTGTGCCTCGAGTGGCTGGCGCGATGGCCGCTCGAGGGTCTGCGCGTCATGGACTATGGCTGCGGTTCCGGAATCCTCGCGATTGCCGCCTGCCTCCTGGGCGCGCGCGAAGTCTATGCAATCGATCACGATCCCCAGGCCCTGCTCGCGACCAGGGAGAACGCAGCCTACAATGGGGTGGGTGAAACGCATCTTGCCGTGCTCGGACCCGATGAATTGGCGGAACCGATCGAGTGCGACGTTGTGGTGGCGAACATACTTGCCAATCCGCTGGTCGAATTGGCTCCCAGGTTAGTTGCCATGACACGTCGGGGAGGGAAGCTTATTCTATCCGGCCTGTTGCCGGAGCAGGCCGCGGACGTGATGGCAGCGTACCAGGATGTAACTTTCGATGCGTCGGTTCGGGATGGGACTTGGATCAGGCTGGTGGGAACCAGGAACCTCTGAACAAGCCGAGAAACACCGGTGACACAGAAGCAGCAATCAGAGGTCCACAAGACATCCTGATGTCCGATGACGAATTAGAACCCCTCGTTACCGAGTGCCCACAGTGCCGCACGCGTTTTCGCGTCACGGAAACTCAACTGCAGGTCGCGGCGGGTAGAGTGCGCTGCGGTTCGTGTTTGACCGTATTTCAGGGTGTGGATCGCCTGCTGTACGAAAAGAATCCCGAATTGCCGGAAGGGCAGGCTCAGGTGATATTGGACGAGTTGTTGGATGAGCTTGCCCAACCCCTGATTGAGGAGACGCCGCTGGCCGTTGAAGCCATCGACATCGACCCGGAAGAGGACGTTGTCCGCGAGGACGGGGAAGAGATCGTGCCGGCTCTCGATGTTCTGTCCTCGGGAGCATCCCTCGAGGAGACAACCGGGGAGGCAGACACGGGAGATGTTTCGCTCGATGACTCCGGTGGTGATGAACAGGTGCGGGAAGAGTCCCTGGAAGTTGCCGTTGCCGCGGTTGCGGACCGAAACATCCAGCCACAGGTAGACGCCGCGGACGCGAACGTCGCCGGGCGGGTGCCGATTGACGACCCGGTGTTGTTTCAATTGTCAGAAGAGTTTGCCCGGGCGCAGGCGTTGGGTGAGCCAGTCAGTTTTGCGCCGGAAAAGAGATTTCGTTGGTGGGTACCACCTTTCCTGACTCTGGCTTTTGCCGCCCTTGTCGCGCAGGTGATGTGGTTACAGGTCGAGAATTGGACCAGAGACCCGACGATCAGGCCGCTGTATGAGATGGCGTGTGAATTTATCGGGTGTGAGTTGCCGGTGCTGCGTGACCTCGATCGACTGTTGGTAAAAAAACTGGTGGTGCGCAGCCACCCGGAAGTGGAAGGTGCGCTCATCGTCGATGCGCTCATCGTCAACGAAGCACCCTTCGCGCAACGGTTCCCCGTGCTCGAGCTTCGGTTCACCTCCATCGAAGGGGATCTGGTTGCGGGCGGACGGTTCCATCCTGGCGAGTATCTGGCGGGAGAGCTTGAAGGTGTGGAACAGATCCAACCCTCGATTCCTGTACACATCGAACTCGAGTTCGTGGATCCAGGCAGTGAAGCCGTCAATTATTTCATGAGGGTTCGTTAGCCGGACTGTTGCCCGGGCGGCATGATCCTGGAGAGTTTCATCACTTGTCGCGACTTTTCTTGAGGTCATCGGGCGACGGAGTATGATGCCTCCTTTCTCCGCTACTCGAACGTACCGAAACTCAGTGGTTTCCATCGGACCCCATCAGCTCCGTAACGGCATTTTACTGGCGCCCATGGCAGGGGTGACCGATGCACCGTTTCGAGACCTGGCCTGGAGATTCGGAGCCGGGTATCTCGTGTCCGAAATGTTGAGTGCCAAAGCCGACCTCTGGAACACCGAAAAATCACGATTGCGCCGACAACGAGTTGCCGGTGCCCACCCATTTGTCGTGCAGATTGCCGGTGGCGATCCTGAGACGGTCGCAGAAGGCGCCTTTAGACACTGGCGTGCGGGTGCCGAGATCATCGACATCAACTTCGGTTGTCCGGCGAAGAAGGTTTGTCGGAAAGCGGCCGGTTCGCAGCTCCTGAAAGACGAAAAACTGGTGGCGGGAATTGTTCGGGCCGCGGTGAAGTCGGTGCCTGTCCCGGTGACCGTAAAGATGCGTACCGGCTGGTCTCTGGAGCTGAAAAACGGTGTGCGTATCGCTCGGATACTCGAAGGTGAAGGCATTGCTGCCGTCGTGGTGCACGGGCGCACTCGAGCATGCAAATTTCATGGAGCCGTCGAGTACGACACCGTCGCGGAGATCAAATCGCGGTTATCGATACCGGTTTTTGCGAACGGTGACATCGACTCGATGGAGCGGGCGCAAACCGTGCTTTCCTACACGGGTGCTGATGGCGTGATGATTGGGCGCGGGGCGCTGGGAGCCCCCTGGCTCCTCGGCCAGATAGCCGCGGGAACAACGACCGAACCCACTATGGAAGAGAAATTGGGGGTCATGTTGGAGCATGTTGCTTCTTTGCATCACTTCTATGGAGATCCGGGCGTGCGAATTGCCCGCAAGCATGTGCGGTGGTATCTGACGAGAATGAAACAAGATCCGTTTGATGAAAATCTGCGCAACAACCTGCGGGAGTTCAACAAGTTAGAAGACGCAACTGCCCAGCTTGCCTATCTTGTCGACCTGAGCGGAAAAATAGCGGCGTGATCGCGGGAAACCCGACACTTGCCAGCTCGGTGGAAAAAGCACTCGAATGTTATTTCGAGCAACTGGATGGGGCAAAAACCTGCGACCTGTACAACCTGGTGTTGGAGGAGGTGGAACGTCCGCTATTGTGCTCGGTCATGGAATATGTGGACCACAACCAGAGTCGTGCCGCCGATCTGTTGGGGTTGAGCCGCGGGACGTTACGGAAGAAATTGAAAACCCACGGACTGATGTGAATCAGCAGAACAAACGGACCGTTCAACGGGCGTTGCTCAGCGTTTTCGACAAAACCGGGCTGGAAGAATTTGCCCGTGGGCTCGACTCCCTGGGGGTGGAATTGTTGTCGACGGGGGGTACTTTTCGGGCTATCCGGGACGCCGGCATAAAGGTCACCGAAATATCCGCCCACACCGGTTTCCCGGAGATCATGGCTGGACGGGTAAAAACCCTGCATCCGAAGATCCACGGCGGCATTCTTGGCCGCCGGGGACAGGATGAGGCGGTGATGGAAGCCCACGACATCGAGCCTATTGACCTGGTTGTCGTGAACCTTTACCCGTTCGAGGCAACGATTACTCGCGAAGACTGTACGTTGGAGATGGCGGTGGAGAATATCGACATCGGCGGTCCGGCGATGATGCGTTCCGCGGCCAAGAATCACAAAGACGTACTGGTGGTCGTGCAGCCGTCGGACTACCCGGAGATTCTGGATGAGTTGCAGGGCGGTGCCGAAAGCCATATCGAACTGCGTTACCGAATGGCAGTCAAAGCCTTTCGTCACTCGGCACGTTACGACACGATGGTGGCCGCATACCTGGGTTCGGATGAGTTGTTCCCTGACTCGCTGACCCTCGGCTTCGAGCGGATTGCAACGATGCGTTATGGTGAAAATCCACATCAGCGAGCAGCCTTCTACAGGGAAGTTTCCACGTCCACGACCGGGGATGGCAGGGTTGTGGACATTGTCCAGGTGCAGGGCAAAACACTTTCATACAACAACGTGGCCGACGTGGATGCGGCGTTGGAATGCGTGAAGGTTTTTGCCGAACCCGCCTGTGTGATCGTAAAACATTCGAATCCCTGTGGGGTTGCCGAAGCCGACGACATCACCGCCGCGTACCAGAGGGCATTCGTCACGGATCCCACCTCCGCATACGGTGGCATCATCGCGTTCAACCGGCCTCTTGATGACAAGACCCTCATCGCCATCCTCGAGGCGCAGTTTGTAGAGGTGGTCGTCGCACCCGTGGTAAGCGAAGCCGCGATCGAGGTGGCAAAACGGAGGAAGAACCTTCGCTTGCTCCAGGCAGGTGACCTCAGGGCATATTCCCGGGGAATGGAGTTCAAGCGAGTCGGCGGCGGCCTGTTGCTGCAAACGGCGGATGAGCTGTGTCTGGACGAAGACAACCTCAGGGTTGTGAGTTCCCGTCAGCCAGACAACGCGGAAATGATAGATCTGGTTTTTGCCTGGAAGGTAGCCTGGTTTGTCAAATCCAACGCGATCGTTTATGCAAAAAATCGCCGAACCATCGGGGTTGGTGCAGGACAGATGGCGCGGGTTGTGAGCGCCAGGATTGCCGGCCTCAAGGCGGACGAAGCCGGGCTCGAGGTAGCCGGTTCCGTCATGGCTTCGGATGCGTTCTTTCCGTTTCGGGACGGCATTGATGCCGCGGCGAAAGCGGGAATCCGAGCCGTGGTGCAGCCGGGCGGGTCGATGCGTGACGAAGAAGTGATCGCGGCTGCCAACGAGCACGCTATGGCGATGTTGTTCACCGGAGTACGCCATTTTCGGCATTAGACTCAGTCCTTACCGGCTTAGCGAGCGAACGAATGAAAGTATTGGTGGTGGGTAGCGGCGGGCGCGAGCATGCGTTGGCCTGGAAGGCGGCGCAAAGCGAGATGGTCGATCAGGTTTTCATCGCACCGGGCAACGCCGGAACGGCTTTCGAGCCTGGCGTGGAGAATATTGATATCGGGGTGGGCGATTTTTCCAGGCTCATCGACTTTGCCAGGGAGCGCAACGTGGGCTTGACGATCGTCGGCCCGGAGGTTCCGCTCGTTGACGGTATCTGTGACACTTTCGCGGCCGCCGGGTTGTCGTGTTTCGGCCCGAGCCAGCGGGCCGCGCAACTCGAGGGATCCAAGGCATTCACCAAAGAATTTCTCGCGCGCCATAATATTCCCACCGCCGAGTACCAGTCCTTCTCCGTACTCGAAGAAGCCGAAGCCTATATCGCGGCGAAAGGCGCGCCGATCGTGATAAAGGCGGATGGCCTGGCGGCAGGTAAAGGCGTGGTGGTTGCCAAGACCGAAACGGAGGCGCTTGCCGCCGTGCGGGACATGCTGAGCGGCAGCGCGTTCGGCGACTCCGGCAAGAGGTTGGTGATCGAAGAGTTTCTGGATGGTGAAGAAACCAGCTTCATCTGTTTATGCGACGGTGAACATGTGGTGCCGTTTGCAACCTCCCAGGATCACAAGGCTCGCGATGACGGTGACAAGGGGCCGAACACGGGAGGGATGGGGGCTTACTCTCCCGCTCCGGTAGTCACACCTGAATTGCACCGGAGAATCATGGACGAGGTGATTCTGCCTACGGTTGCCGGCATGGCGGCCGATGGTGCTCCCTATGTGGGGTTTCTGTATGCCGGACTCATGATCATGCCGGATGGCAACCCGAAGGTGATCGAATACAACTGCCGCTTTGGCGACCCGGAAGCTCAGCCGATAATGATGCGTCTCAAAACCGACCTGGTGATGTTATGCGAGCGTGCGCTGGCGGGAGAGCTCGCGGGTTTGCGATTGTCATGGGATGAGCGCACGGCGCTGGGCGTAGTAATTGCCGCGGGCGGTTATCCGACGAACTATCGCAAGGGGGATGTCATCAACGGGCTGGACAACTTCGGTGATCCGCATATAAAAGCGTTCCATGCCGGTAC
>JAPUJX010000096.1 GCA_027295975.1 Gammaproteobacteria bacterium | reverse complement strand
GACTTCTGTGGAACGTTGATCGAACTCGAAGAAGTTGCGAGCTGAGCGCAGCCCAGCGGTAACCGGATCACTCGAATTCGATTATCAGTTGATCCACGGCAAGGCTATCCCCCTCGGCCACGAGAATCCTAGCGATCTTCGCGTCCTCCAGGGCACGGAGACTATTTTCCATCTTCATCGCCTCCACGACCCCTAGCTCCTCACCGGCCTTCACCTCGTCGCCTTCAGCCACGTTCAGGCGAATCAGCAGGCCCGGCATTGGCGAGCGCAGATAAGGTCCCACATCGGGTTTTGCCTTTTTCAGCATATGCCTGGAAAGTTCCGCCGCGGTCGGCGTAACGATCAACAGGTTTCGTTCCGCACCCTGGAAGAACATCCGGTAACCCGGGCCGTTGACATCAACTTGTAAACACACCGGGTGCCCGTTGACCTCCGCATCGATCAACGGCTCGCCGAACCGCCAGTCGGTGGTAATCCGATACACCGACTCTCCATGAATCACCTCAAAGCCATCGGCAACGGAACACACGGTCACCGGAAATTGTTCTCCATCCAGCATTACCACCCAGTCATCACCGATCTTTCGTTCGAAGCGACGAATCTGACCCGTCATGTCCGCGCTACGATCCACAAATCGCCGATGAATCACCGCGGCAACGACAATCGGGACCATGGGGTCGCTGTGAGGAACGTCACCCGGATGAAAACCGTTCGGATATTCATCCGCGATGAAACTGGTGGAGAGACGGCCTTCGCGGAAACGCGGGTGCATGATCACCGCGTTCAGAAAGCCGATGTTGTGGGTCACACCCCGGATATAATAGCGGTCCAACGCTCCCGCCATGAAATTGATGGCTTCGTTTCGATTCTCCCCGTAACTGATCAGCTTTGAGATCATCGGGTCGTAATATATCGATACCTCGCCACCCTCCTCGACACCGGTGTCAACACGCACATTTGCGCTTTCAGCGGGCGCCGAGTAGCGCACGAGGCGGCCGATGGAAGGCAGGAAATCACGGAAGGGATCCTCGGCATACACGCGACATTCTATTGCCCAGCCTTTAATGGCGACGTCTTCCTGCTTGATCGGCAGCTTCTCCCCCGCCGCGACGCGAATCATCAATTCCACCAGATCCTGGCCTGTAACAAGTTCCGTCACGGGGTGCTCGACTTGTAGACGGGTGTTCATTTCGAGGAAATAGAAATTCCCGTCGGCATCGACGATAAACTCCACGGTACCGGCCGAGGTGTAGTCGACCGCCCTGGCAAGCGCCACGGCCTGCGCTCCCATGGCCTTGCGGATAACATCATCCACAAACGGTGAAGGAGCCTCCTCGATAACCTTCTGGTGGCGGCGCTGGATGGAACACTCGCGTTCGCCGAGATAAACGACGTTACCCTGTCCATCCGCAATCAGCTGGATCTCGATATGCCGCGGCTGATCGATGAACTTCTCGGCAAACATCCGATCATCGCCAAAACTCGAACGCGCCTCGTTGGTCGCGCGTTCGAATCCATCCCGACATTCTGCGTCGTTCGTGACGACACGCATTCCCTTGCCGCCACCGCCGGCACTGGCTTTCAGCATGACGGGATAACCGATCTCGGTGGCGATTTTGACGGCATGGTCCCCATCGGCGATGACATCGGTGTAACCGGGAATGGTATTGACGCCAGCTTCGCCCGCTATTCGTTTGGACGTGATCTTGTCACCCATGCTGGTAATTGCTTCGGTGCCTGGTCCTATGAAGACGATGCCCGCTTCGTCGAGGGTTCCGGCAAACTCCGCATTTTCCGAGAGAAATCCGTACCCCGGGTGAACCGCCTGAGCGCCCGACCCCTGACAGGCGGCCAGAATTCGATCGATTCGCAGATAACTGTCGGAGGACGCAGCACCACCAATGCGCACCGCTTCGTCGGCCATTCTCACGTGTAGCGCCTGCCGGTCGGGGTCGGAGTAGACCGCCACGGTTTTGATACCCATCCGCCGGGCCGTGCGAATCACCCGACAAGCGATCTCACCCCGGTTCGCAATCAGTATTTTTTCGAACATCCTTGAAGCCTGCGCCTAAAGTGGAATGTTGCCGTGTTTACGCCACGGATTTTCCAGTTTCTTGTCGCGCAGCATGGCAAACGCCCGGCACACACGTTCCCTTGTATCTCTCGGCCTGACGATATCGTCGATGTAACCGCGGCTTGCCGCAATAAACGGGTTGGCGAACTTCTCCTGATACTCATCGGTTCGAGCAGCGATTTTCTGATCATCGCCAATGTCTTTACGAAAGATGATCTCAACCGCTCCCTTGGCGCCCATGACCGCTATCTCCGCAGTCGGCCAGGCAAAATTCAAGTCACCGCGAAGGTGTTTGGAAGCCATCACGTCGTAGGCGCCGCCGTAACCCTTGCGGGTGATCAAGGTCACCTTGGGTACCGTACACTCGGCATAAGCATAAAGCAGCTTGGCCCCCTGTTGAATGATTCCGCCGTGTTCCTGAGCGGTGCCCGGCATGAATCCGGGTACGTCCACAAGGGTGAATATGGGGATGTTGAACGCATCGCAGAAACGCACGAACCGCGCGCCTTTCCTGGAAGAGTTGATGTCGAGACAACCCGCGAGCACGGCGGGCTGACTGGCGACCACGCCAACTGTACAACCCTGCAGACGAATGAAACCGATAACTATGTTGCGGGCGTAGTCCGGTTGTACCTCGAAGAAGTTCCGTTCGTCGGCAACCTTCACGATGATTTCTTTGATGTCATAGGGGTGAGCCGGATCGTCCGGCACAATGGTGTCGAGGGAAGGCTCTTCTCTGGAGCCGGGGTCGTCGCTGGGCCAGCGCGGCGGTTTTTCGCGGTTGTTGGTTGGCAGGAAGTCGAAGAACTTCCGGGTCATCAACAAGGCTTCGACATCGTTTTCAAATGCCAGGTCGGCAACCCCCGACTTTGAGCTGTGCACCGACGCCCCACCGAGTTCTTCCGGCGTCACCACCTCCTGAGTGACCGTCTTGACGACATCCGGCCCGGTGACGAACATGTAAGAGCTATCGCGCACCATGAAGATGAAATCCGTCATGGCCGGGCTATAAACCGCGCCCCCCGCACAGGGACCCATAATGACCGAAATCTGTGGAATCACCCCCGACGCCAACACGTTACGCTGGAAGATCTCCGCGTAAGCACCCATCGATGCAACACCCTCTTGAATCCGTGCACCACCCGAATCACTCAAGCCGATGACCGGTGCGCCCACCTTCATCGCCTGATCCATGATTTTGCAGATCTTCTCGGCATGGGCTTCCGACAACGAACCCCCGAAAACGGTAAAGTCCTGGCTGTAGACGAACACCAATCGGCCGTTGATCGTTCCGTAACCGGTAACGACTCCATCTCCGGGTATCTTCCGGTCGGCCATATCAAAATCGAAACACCGATGTTCGACAAACATGTCGAGTTCCTCGAAGCTGCCATCGTCCAGCAGGAGAGCCAGGCGCTCCCGCGCGGTGAGCTTGCCCTTCAGATGCTGCTGTTCGATTCGACGTTCACCGCCACCGAGTCTGGCCGCCGTCTGCTTTGCGCGCAGTTGCTCAATAATGTCTTGCACGTAACTCCCCGCCGAGGTAGATGTTCACCAGATTCCAGATATCGTTCTTATAACCTTGAATTATAAACATTTTTTTCTAACAAGCGTTGGGGCAGATTCCGGCGCAACCAGAACGCAACCCCATACCGGACCGGAAACTGAGACGGTTCCGGATTCAGGCGTGTAATCTCACGGGCAGATCCGAAAAACCCTTCACAAAAGACGATCGTATACGCACCGGCTCACCTACTACCTCCACGGTGTGGAAACGTTGCAGGATCTCCTCCCACACGATGCGCAGCTGCATCTCGGCAAGACGATTGCCCATACATCGGTGAATGCCAAAACCGAAAGACAGATGACGACGAGCGTTTGGCCGATCGATGATGAATTCGTTGGCCCGGTGGATGACTTCTTCGTCGCGATTACCGGACACGTACCACATCACCACTTTGTCACCTTTTTTGATCAGCTTACCCCCAAGCTCGGTATCTTCCAGGGCGCGCCGGCGCATATGCGCCAACGGGGTCTGCCAGCGAATGATTTCCGACACCATATTGGGAATCAGCGAGTGGTCGTCGCGCAGCTTCTGATACTCATCCGGGTATTCGTTGAGCGCGAGGACTCCCCCGCTTATGGAATTTCGCGTGGTGTCGTTGCCGCCCACGATGAGCAGGATGAGGTTTCCGAGATACTCCATGGGCTCCATGTTTCGCGTGGACTCGCCATGGGCCAACATCGAGATGAGATCGTTGCCGGGTTCCGCGTTGACCCGTTGGTTCCACAACTCAGTGAAATACGCCAGACACTCCAATAGCTCCTCACGGCGCTGCTCCTCGGATTCGATGACACCCGACTGCTCGTCCGCCGTCGCCACATCCGACCAGCGCGTCAACTTGTGTCGATCTTCGAACGGGAAATCGAACAGCGTAGCAAGCATCTGGGTCGTCAGCTCGATGGACACGCGATCCACCCAGTTGAACGTCTCTTCGGTCGGCAGCGAATCGAGAATGGCCTTGACCCGTTCGCGGATCGTACCCTCGAGATTAACGAGATTCTGCGGCGCTACGACTGGCGTGACCGTCATGCGTTGCCTGTCGTGTTTAGGCGGGTCCATGGCGATGAACATCGGGAGCTCGAAATCCTCGTCCTGATCATCGATTGTGATACCACCATCGGAGGAAAAAACCTTGTGGTTCTTTTCGACCATCATGATGTCGTTGTATCTGGTCACCGACCAATAGGGTCCGAACTCACTCTCTGCACAAAAGTGCACGGGATCTTCTTTGCGCAATCGTTCGAAGTACTTCTCGAAAGTGTTGTGCTCGAAAAGCTCTCTTCGGGAAACATCGATCTCATCGAGGGGGATAGAGTACGGGTCGGGGTCTATCAACGCGCTTGAATCGGTGTTGGAGTCGCTCAAAAGTTACCTCCCTCAACTAATACCGGACGACCAGGGCATCGGGCGGATTTGTACATCATTACATCTGAAACTCGGGGACCCGAACAATCAGACCTTCCAACTCGTCGCGTACGGGAATCTGACAGGACAGCCGCGAATTCTGGTGGCGTTCCGGATTCAGATCGAGCATCTCGTCTTCCCGCTCCTCCGGCTGACCGATG
>JAPUJX010000095.1 GCA_027295975.1 Gammaproteobacteria bacterium | reverse complement strand
GGGGATGTTCCCGTCAGCGCGGTATTGGGAACCGACGACCTGTTCAAGGATCCTCATCTCGTGGAGCGCGGCTTTATCCACTCGTTGGAGCATCCTACCCACGGCAGCATCCGCCTGCTGGGCTGGCCGGCGCGGCTGTCGCGCAGTGAGGTGTCGATGCAACCGGCGCCGCTGTTGGGTCAACACTCGCGGGAAGTGGTTGCCGAAGACCTGGGATTGTCCGCGGCGGAGATCGATGCTCTGGTTGATGAAGGCACGATAGGCGCGGAAAACTAAAACATTCCATGCCGTCGACTCGACGATCCTTCGAGCCTGAGCACCTTGCGGGTATCTCCGTTGGGTAAGAGTTATTCGTAGATGGTCAACATCCGGGTTGGTGCTCTCATAACAATCCGGCCGCCCTCGCCCAACGATATTTCGCCCCGAGCACCGCTACCGGCTTCTCGGCCGTGTACGGATACGAGAGGATATTGCGGTCCATCAGGTACTCGCATGCCTGCTCGATCTCCACGTCACCAACCAGCGACACAACCACGGGCTTGTCGATGCCTTTTGCTCGCGCCTGTTCAACCGCTTCCCCGAGGAGGGTGGCGAATACCATCGGCGGGGTAATGATGGTGTGCCAGTAGCCGAGTATCAGGGCATGTACCCGGTCGTCGTTCAGCGCCAGATCGATGGTGCTGCGATAGGTCGAAGGCGGCTCACCGCCGGTAATGTCCACGGGGTTCCCGGATGCGCCGAACGGCGGAATGAATGCCTTGAACGATGCGTCCAGGTCTTCCGGCATCACCATCAGCGACAAGTTGTTGTCGACGCAGGCGTCAGCGAGCAGCACCCCAGAGCCACCCGCGCCGGTGAGTATGACGACGTTTTCACCCTTGGGCGTGGGCAGCACCTGCAACCCGCGAGCGAATTCCAGCATATCGTTCAAGCTCTTGGCCCTGATGACACCGCATTGACGCAACACTGCGTCGTAAACACGGTCGTCGCCCGCCAATGCACCGGTGTGCGATTTTGCCGCCCTGGCGCCTGAGCCCGTACGGCCCGCTTTCAGCATCACGATGGGTTTCTTTTTCGACACCCGCTCGGCCACCTCCGCAAACGCGCGGCCGTCTTTCAGATCTTCGACGTGCATGGCGATGACTTCGGTGTTCGGGTCCTGCTCGAAGAACGTCAGCAGATCGTCTTCGTCGATATCGGCCTTGTTGCCGAGGCCGACGATTGCAGAGACGCCCATCTTGGCGGAACGGCTGAAGCCGATGATCGCCATCCCGACGCCGCCGCTCTGTGATGACAAGGCGACCTTACCTTTTTCGTCGTAGGGGGTGCAGAACGTGGCGCACAGGTTCTTGTGCGTATAGTAGAAGCCGTAGATGTTGGGTCCCATCAAGCGCACGTTGTTCTTCCGTGCAACATTGACGATCTCATCCTGCAACGCGTGCTCGCCGACTTCGGCAAATCCGGACGGAATCAGAATTGCGCCGGCTATTTCCTTCTGGCCACACTCGGCAATGACCCCGGCGACAAACGGGGCGGGGATGCAGAATATGGCGATGTCGATACCGCCGGGTACGTCCGTTACGCTTTTGTAACAGGGATGATCGAGGATCACGTCGGCTTTCGGATGAATGGGATAAAGTTCTCCGGCATAACCGCCGTCGATCAGGTTGCGCATGACGGAGTTGCCTATTTTGCCGTCCACCGCGGAGGCGCCGATGACCGCCACCGCATCCGGTTGCATGATCCGCTTCATGGCGCTCAATATGTCGTCATGTGAGGGCCGATAGCGCGGCTCTGCGGGTTCGAAGTCGCAGAGTATCCGAACGTCTACCGCGGTTGCTCCCTCGGCGTTCGCGAACACCGGGTTCAGATCCATCTCGCTGATCTCCGGAAAATCGGAGACCAGCGCGGCGACGTTTTCTATCAGGGAGGCGAGGGCGGCGCGGTCGACGGCGGGCGATCCTCGCACGCCGTTCAGGATCGCGGAACCCGCGATATCGTCGAGCATCCCGGTGGCCTGCTCCAAGGAGGTCGGGGCAAGGCGAAACGTCACGTCCTGCAGGATTTCGACCAACACGCCGCCCAACCCGAAAGCGACCAGTTTGCCGAACGCGGGGTCGGTGGTAGCGCCGACGATGACCTCCTGCGCGATGGGTATCTGCTGCTGCACCTGCACCCCCCCGATCACCGCGCTGGCATCAAACGACCTGGCGTTCTCGCAGATCCTGCCATAACCGGCGTGAACGGACGCCGCGTCGAGAACACCCGTCAGCACGCCGCCCGCGTCGGTTTTGTGCAGGATGCCGGATGATTCGATCTTCATGACCACGGGATAGCCGATGTCGTTCGCCAGCCGTACCGCTTCCTCTGCGGAACTCGCCAGTCCATCGCGGGGGGTTGGAATTAAATACGCGTCGGCAATGCGTTTTGCCTCCGCGTTGCTGAGCGCTGTGCGATCCGATTTTTTGACGGATTCGAGCACGTCTCGCACGGCAGCCTGGTCGTATTTCATACTGAACTCCTCTTCTTGCCAGGGAGATTACCCGGTTACGGACAACTCCACGAGTGTACCCTGGCGAGGTCGCGCGCCTTCACCCGCGGGTGTGTTCCGGCGTCCTAAGGGAGTAGGCTCGAGGAAGGGGACCGGTGCGGTTGATACAGATAACCAGCGGGGATGCCCAATGGAGTTGGCTGAAGACGAAAAAACCGGCTGCGTGATCGTAGGCGGGGGTCCGGCGGGGGTGTTGTTGTCACTGCTTCT
>JAPUJX010000094.1 GCA_027295975.1 Gammaproteobacteria bacterium | reverse complement strand
GTCGTCGGCGCGGCCATCGAGGAACAGATATCCCTCCGAATCCAGAAAACCCGCATCGCGGGTCGGAAACCAGCCGTCGTTGTCGATGACGCTGCCAGTGCCCTCGTATTCGCCGGAAACCTGCTCGCCGCGCACGTAGATCTCCCCCCGTTCCCCTGCTTTCAGGAGCCGGCCTTCCTCATCGCGGATTTCCACCTCGATGCCCGGCAGCGCGATGCCAACCGACACGAGCCGTTGTTGCACCTCGGGTTCAGAACTCGAAACCGCTGCGCGGTGTTCGTCCGGTCCCAATACGGTGATGGTCGAGCTGGTTTCCGTCAGCCCGTAAGCGTTGGTGAAGTCGGTATCGGGGAAGAGTTCCATGGCTCGGCGGATAACGCTCAACGGCATTCTGCCGCCGCCGTAAGAGAGGGACTGCAGATGGGGCAGGCTGGCGCTGGATTCGCCTTCCAGGACATCGATGATCCGCACCAGCATGGTTGGCACCACAAACGCCGTGGTGATCTTCTCTTCCCGCGCAAGCTCGATCCATTTCTGGGCGGTGAAGTTGGCAAGCTGCACAACCCGACGGCCGGCGTAAACCGAGCTCAACACCGCGGCAATTCCCGCCACGTGATAGGGGGGCACGCAGACCAGCGCGGCGTCACTTTCTTCCGCCGACATGAACTCGACGGAACCGAGGATATACGACACCAGGTGCTTGTGCCGCAGGACCGCCGCTTTCGGGACCCCGGTGGTGCCGCTGGTGAACAGCAGCACCGCGGTTTCCTCGGGATCCATGGACCAGGCGTCCGCAACCTCGCCGCCTGAGCGGGCGTTTTCCAGAAAGTTGCCGCGGGTCTCTGTAACGACGTCCGCGGTGCCGTCGAACGCGCTGATGCGAAGTGGCTCGGTAACGAGGTGGGCTGGTGTGATCCTTCCGAGCAAACCCACAATTTCCTCATCGGTCAGGCGGTAGTTCAACGGCACATAGGGGACGCCGGCCCAACCGCTGGCAAACAGCGCGACGGGAGTGGCGAGGCTCGAGACATCGAGCATTGCCAACCGGCTGACGCCCGACGACCGCACGGCTTTTGCCGCCGCGCCGGTGGCATCAAAAAGCTGTTGATAGGTAATTGAAGTGCCCGCTTCAGGGTCGATGAAGGCGGTGCGATCGGTATAACCCGAAGCCGCCATCTCCAGGAGCATCATAATGTTCACAACGGGTTCTCAGTCGGTTTTGGGTAGTTTCTTCGCGTCCTTGAGATTCAACGCAACGTCGCCCATCGCGAGGGAACCTTCGCCCGGTTTCACGCAGAGGATTTCCAGATCGCCCGCTTCGCTGACGTATCGTTTCCCGATGGTAGAGCCGTTGCAGTAATCCGGGTGCACGCTGCCACCCCCGTTTACATCACCGTCCGTCATTTGAGCGCCGCCGCAGGAGAGCTGAATCTCGCCAGCGGGTGCGGCAATCACCATGATTTCGGTGGTGCACACGGTACTTTTCAGGCGTTGGCCAACTTTTAATGCCACCTTCGTTTCCCTCCCGGTCACAATAGGGTCGAGTATACAAAATCAGGCTTCTTATTCCTCACCAAAATAACCGGCTAACATCTCTTGTCGGGTTGCTTCGGCATGAGCCGTCACCGACTCGATTTCCTCAAGCCGGAAGCCGAGATCCGTCATGATCTCGGTCGTGTGAAAACCCAGGGGCGGTGGCACACCCGGCTGGTTTGTCGGCGTATCGCTGAACGCCATCAGGGTGCCGACGGTTTTTGTTGCGCCGGTCACCGGTAACTCGATTTCCACGATGTATTCGTTTTCCAGGTTCTGGGGATCTGTCAGCACGTCGTCGTGGCGGCGCACCCGCTCCCATATGATTTCGGGCTCGCTCGCCAGATAAGTTTCCCACTCGGCGATGGTTTTCGAACCAAAAGCATCGTCCATGAGCGCTCTGATCTCGAGAACCCCCGCGGTTGAACCCGAGAGGCCTATGCGTTTACCCAGGCTGTTCCATTCTTCCAGCAGGATTACCTCGGGTTTGTCGGCGAAAATCCAGAAAGAAGCCCAGGCGTCGTCGGTCATGGTGGTGACGAAGAGGATGTGTTTGTCGTCGGCGGTGGTATATACGCCATAGGGCCCGGGAATGTTCGGGTGGTATGACCCTGCCCGGAGGAGCGGCGTGCCGGTGAGGGCCGAATGTTGTAATTCCCACATCTGCAGCCAGAGTTGGGCCCCGAGGGACGATGTCTGCACGAGCTGGCCGCGCCCCGTCATGCCCCGGGTGACAAGGGCTGTCACGCAGGCCAGCGCAAGCTGCATGGCCCCCGCAGTGTCGGCAACGGCGGCGCCGGGCGGCATCGGGGTGCCGCCTTCGGGCCCGCTCAGGCTGGCGAGACCACCCCGGGCCTGCGCCGCGCCGTCGAGCATGGCTTTTTCCGCATCGCCGCCGCGGGGGCCGAAGCCATTGCCGTGGCCGACGATGAGCCGTGGATTTTCTGCGGTGAGTTCGTGCAGATCGAGGCCCATCCGCGTTAATGCCGAGGCGCGGTAGTTGCTTACGAATACGTCCGCTCCGGCGATCAGCTTTTTCAACACGGCGGTGCCGAGTTCCGTATGCACGTCGACGCTGACGGAACGTTTCCCCTTGTTCATCGCGAGGAACTGGGAGCCGAGAGCACCCTCCGGCAGGGTATTGTTCACCCCGCGGTGATAGCGGTTCGGATCGC
>JAPUJX010000093.1 GCA_027295975.1 Gammaproteobacteria bacterium | reverse complement strand
CCAGTTGGTACCGTGAGTAATCGTTGACGTTTTGTTTCAAAACGTCAACGATTACTCACGGCCCCGTGCTAGGCTCCCTGGCTCAGCAACGTATCGAATCAGGAATCACCATGTCTTTCCATGTTGCCGTCAACCTAGTCGTTTTTGTTTGCCTGATTGTTTTTCTCGTGAGATTGCGTGGTCCCAACTTTTCTCTGTCCAAACAGATTCTCGCGGGGCTCATTGCCGGCGTAGTGTTCGGTTTGGGGTTGCAGTTCGTATACGCGGGTAATCAAGGCGCAATTGATGGCACCCTGACCTGGACCAACGTCATCGGCAGCTCCTATGTCAACCTGCTGCGCATGATCATCATGCCGCTGGTGCTCGTGATGATGATCGCGGCGGTCGTACGCATGGGAGAAGTCGCCGTACTTGGGAAGATCGGCGGTACCGTGATCGGAATCCTCATCGGGACGACCATTATTGCCGCACTGGTCGGCATTGCCGTCACCAACATATTCGGGTTGACGGCCGACGGCCTCACCCAGGGCATGAGGGAACTCGCTCGCGCCGATGTGCTCACCGAGCGATACGAGAGCGTCGCAAACCTCGGCCTCGCGGACATGCTGGTTCGATTCGTTCCCGCCAATATTTTCCACGATCTGACCGGTGCGCGTCCCACTTCCATTATCGCCGTTGTCCTTTTCGGCATTCTGTTCGGGATCGCGTCGCTGGGTGTCTCGAAGGACAATCCACAGCGCGGCGCGGCGATCGGCAATTTCATCGAAACGGCACAGTCCATCATTATGAAACTGGTGCACATGATCATGGCCCTCACGCCCTATGGCATTCTTGCCTTGATCACGAAGGTTGTTGCTGGTTCGAACGGATCCGACATCCTCAACCTCATCACCTTCGTCATTGCGTCATACGTCGCGATTGCAATCATGTTTGGAGTGCACGCGCTGTTGTTGAGTTTTGCGGGGGTCAACGTCTTCGCGTACTTCAGGAAAGTCTGGCCCGTGCTCACGTTTGCTTTCACCTCTCGGAGTTCCGCTGCGACCATCCCGCTGAATGTAGAGACTCAGGTGGAACAACTCGACGTGCCAACCTCGGTTGCAAATCTTTCCGCGACCTTCGGTTCCACCATCGGCCAGAACGGCTGTGCCGGGATCTATCCGGCCATGCTGGCGGTTATGATTGCCCCCTCCATGGGAGTCGATCCCCTCAGCCTCTCGTTCATTACCGGACTCGTGGCGATTGTCGCGATAAGTTCGTTTGGGGTAGCCGGTGTCGGTGGCGGCGCCACCTTTGCTGCTTTTATCGTCCTGCCGGCGATGGGGTTTCCCGTCACGGTGGCAGCCTTATTGATTTCTATCGAACCACTCATCGACATGGCGCGTACGGCGTTGAATGTGAATGGCGCCATGATCTCGGGTGTTCTCACGAGTCGAGTGCTGAGGGGGCTTACGGAAGCTCCGGAAGAGACGATTCTTCAGGAGGGTGCGTAATGGCAAGGCGGCTCGGTGGGTGGCGATGTTGGCTTGTAGTGTTGAGCCTCTTGTTTGCTGGCGGATGTACCCCGGTGCCATCGGAATCCACTGCCGTGGCCGCGGAACCGGAGACCGCCCGGGATGTATACGGACACCCCGATCTGAATGGAATCTGGCAGGCGATGGGTTCCGCCCATTGGGATATCGAAGCCCATGCGGCACGCGCGGGACCCATCGATGAGTTGGGCGCCTTAGGCGCTGTATCCGCGGGGTTGAGTATCGTCGAAGGGGGACGGATCCCCTATCAGCCATGGGCGCGGATTCAGCAACAGGAAAATCTGGCCGATTGGTTGGCAAGAGACCCCGCTGTCAAATGTTATATGCCCGGTGTGCCTCGGGCGACCTACATGCCGTTCCCGTTTCAAATTGTTCAAGGCAGCGAAACCACTCTGATTACTTATGAGTTTGCCGGCGCAACACGCATGGTTTACATGAATCGACCTGATTTTGAGCATCCCTTCGAGGCGTGGATGGGACATTCCCGTGGTCGTTGGGAAGGTGATACGCTGGTGATCGACGTGGCCAGTCATGTTGCGGATACCTGGTTCGATAGCTCTGGTAACTTCCACAGCGATGAGTTACGGGTAGAAGAACGTTTTACCAAGGTCTCCGACAATCTGCTTCAGTACGAGGCGACCATCGAGGATCCGAAGGTGTTTACCCGCCCGTGGAAAATCCAGATGCCCCTCTACCGGCGCATGGAACCCAACACGCAACTCCTGGAGTTCAAGTGTGTCGAATTCGCCGAAGCGTTGATGTATGGGCATCTGGTAAAACAACCCGAAGAGTAGGCTTGTCAGCCAACGATTGTCTGGCAACCGCGTTGAGGGTGGGGAAGCTCTAAATGCGCCTACGCTAGAGCGTGGCGCGACTTTGAGAACCCTCAGCCTCAATGCGGGAGCTCAAAACACGTGGTGCCTAGTCGCGCCCAGACTCTCGAGGATCGATCCCGTCGCGGGGGGCGCCGGTGCCCGATGAGCCCATGAAAAGCTTTCGTCCGTCCGGGAAGGTCATGTCCCGGCCGTTCGCCTTACAGGCTGGGGTACACTTTTTATCCTTGCTCTGATAACCGCTGACGATAATTTCGGAGCCGATCGCAAGGGAGTTTCTATTGATGCCAGTGCGCATCAACGCGTTCGGAGTGCCACCCTCGATCATCCACTCGATGGTGGAGCCATCTTCCTGTCGTGCCGCAATATGTATCCATGCGTGGGGGTTGATCCATTGGATGCGGGTGACTTTACCCTGCAGTTGCACGGGTGAATCGGCGTCGAACTCGGCGGAGAACGCGTGGTGCGCAATAGCTGGGACAGTTACGAGGGAAAATCCGACAACAATGAGTGCTGTCGAGAAGGGGGCCACTATTTACCTCCGGCGCCTTGTGCCATTTCATCCGACCGGGCACCTGCCAGTATGCCTTCCATGGCGTAGTTACCTTCGTGACAGGCGTACTCGAAGATATCGTCTTCGGATTTGGACAGCAGAATTTCTACCGACCAGGGTTTGATCCATGTGGTCGGGTCGGTGATGGTCAACCGCCACTGCAGGGTTTCCGGACCGGTACGGGTGAACCGTTCGAGCAACTGCAGGTTCTCGCTGGATTGCAGGAACCGGCTTTTGCTGGAGAAGTTGCTGGTTTCCACAACGAGGGTATCTCCCTCCCAACGGCCGCGTGGATCACCCGTCCATTGGCGGATTGCCGGATCGAGGTGTGGGCGGCCGTCGAGGGGGATCACGCGTGCTTCGTGGATCATCTCCTGGAGAATCACGACGGTGTCGGGTGTCTGGGAAACTTGAAAGTAGCCGTTGTATCCGGCGCCGAGGAATGGCACGCCATAGGTGATGCAGCGGTCGGAGTTGATACGGTCTGTGTAGGAATCGGCAGGATGTTCTTCCAGATAGGCGCGTCGCGCTTCCGTGCGTTGTTCTGCTTCGGGGGTCAGCGCCGGAATTTTTCCGTCGGGTGGATCGACCACAAGCGAGGTGCGATTGTCGAAGTCCCGCTCCACAACCCAGAAGTGATTGTAGTTACCGGTGGTCGGATCGTAGGAGATATGTTCATCGTCACCCGCAAGCGCGGCCGTGTATACCGCGTCTCCGAATGCGGCATCGGTCTCTCCATTGAACAACTTTTCCGATCTCGCCTTCAGCTGCTCCACTTCCGCGTCCGTCAAGCGGTCTCGATCCTCGAGGGAGTCCGGCCGCTCCATGGGCGTGGCGCTATTGTTCGCCCAGACGCCCTGGAGGTCGGGGCGTCCATCCGGGGTTCTGGGAACCGACCATCCGTCCTCGGCCGGCCAGGCCGCGGGCATCAGGCACATCGAAGCGATCAGGGTGGTCAGCAGTGTGAGACGCGGATGATTGGTCATGGGCACTTCCCCTTGGTGATTCCGCTGAGGCTGGCGTCGGTCATGGCACAGCCAGGCAGTATCCGACGCTTGCCGGAGAATGCAAGTTTACCGGGAATTCTCAAGACCTCACACCCCGAAACGCGGTCACCCGGCGCTTTGTGCTGGTTATTGGCGTCCAGGATCAAGTGGGTGCAGCACGGCTGCTGAAATTATCATATAGTTGCTCTCAACGAGCGGGGAAGGGGACAAAATGGCATACACAACTGCTGATATTCGTAACGTCTGTCTGGTTGGGCCGGCACACGCCGGAAAAACCCAACTCGCCGAAGCGCTGCTGTTTGCAGGGGGCGCCATTAAGGAAGCGGGTTCTGTAGAAGGCGGCAATACGGTTTGCGATTTTGCCGCTCGCGAACGTCAACAGGGTCATTCGCTGTATCCGTCGGTGTGCCACTTCACCCATGCTGGAATTCACGTCAATTTACTCGATACCCCCGGCTACCGGGATTTGTACGGTCGGGCGGTGTCGGTGTTACCGGCGGCAGAAACCGCGGCGATCGTGATAGATGCCGTGGCGGGCATCGACACGGTGGCGCAACGGGTCATGGAAGCGGCATTGGAGCAACGGCTGTGTTGCATGATCATCGTCAACAAGATCGACGCGGAGGGTGCAGATCCCGCGGCTATCCTGGATCAGATTCAGACAACTTTCGGGAAGGAGTGTCTGCCCGTCAATTTACCGACGGAAAGGGGCGCAAGCGTGGTGGATTGTTTCTTCCACCCCAACGGTGCCGACACCGCCTTCGGATCCGTCGAATCGGCACACACCCAGATTATCGATCAGGTTGTGGAAGTTGACGAGGAGCTCATGGAACTCTATCTCGAGCAGGGTGATGACCTGGAGCCCGCGCAGCTCCATGCACCATTCGAGAAGGCGCTGCGGGAAGGACACCTGGTGCCGGTGTGTTTCACCTCCGCGATCACGGGCGCCGGGATACCCGAACTGCTGGAAGTGTTCGAACGGCTGATGCCGAATCCCACGGAAGGTAATCCACCCCTGTTTCTCAGAGGCGAAGGGAGTGACGCGGAGCCGGTCGATGTGATACCGACAGCCGACCAGCACGTCATCGGTCATGTATTCATGGTGAGTATCGATCCGTTCAAAGGACGCCTGGGCGTTGTACGCGTTCACCAGGGCACCATCCGCGTCGGTTCTCAGTTGTTCGTCGGCGACTCGCGCAAACCCATCAAGATCACCCGGCTGTTGAAACTGAGCGGAGACCAACACACCAAAGTCGACCAGTGCGTGCCCGGTGATATCTGTGCAATTCCGCGAGTTGATGAGGTGCATTTCGATGCGATGTTGCACGATTCCCATGAAGAGGATCATTTTCACCTGAAGTGCAACCGCCTGCCCGCTCCGATGTATGGTCTTGCCATCAGCGCACCGAACGACGCAGATGCCCAGAAAACCTCCGATGCGTTACATACGCTCCAGGCGGAAGATCCTTCCCTCAGGCTGGAGCACGTAGCTTCGTTGAATGAAATTGTGCTGCGTGGTCTCGGTGATCTCCACCTCCGCACGGTGCTGGAGGAAATCGAAGATCGTTATGGTCTTCAGGTGAAAACTTCATTACCGTCGATCGCTTACCGGGAAACCATTACCCGACCCGCGGAGGGTCATTGTCGCCACAAGAAGCAAACCGGCGGTGCCGGTCAATTTGGTGAGGTGTTTCTTCGCGTGGAGCCGCTGCCAGCCGGCACCGGTTTCGAGTTTGCCAATGCGGTTGTCGGCGGCTCCATCCCTTCACAGTTCATTCCGGCGGTAGAGTCCGGTGTACGTCAGGTTTTGAACGCGGGCGCTATCTCCGGTTTCCCGATACAGGATGTAAAGGTCACCGTATACGACGGTAAACATCATTCTGTCGATTCGAAGGAAATTGCTTTCGTGCAGGCAGGGAAAAAAGCGTTTCTCGACGCGATTGGCAATGCGGCGCCGGTTGTCATGGAGCCCATCGTCGATGTCGCCATCACGGTGCCGGACGATTGCGTGGGCGGGGTCGCCGGAGATCTCGCCGGGATGCGCGGTTCCGTCCGAGGCACCGTGATGCTTCAGGAAAACGTCATGGAGGTATCCGGGCAGGCCCCCCTGAAGGAATTACAGACCTATCACTCCCGGTTGAAGTCTCTGTCCGGTGGCGAAGGCAGTTTCAGGATGGATTTCAGCCATTACGCGGAAGTGACGCCACAGGTGCAACAGGAACTCGTGAGCGCTTTTCGAGGCCCGACTGCCGAATAGGGCAGGCGGCTTCCCCGGCGGATAGGCAGGGTTTTGGCAGGATTTTGGCAGTAAGATTGGAGAATTAAACATGGCACTTCAATTGCGTTCAACCGTGAAGACCGAAGGCAGGCTGGAGATATCCCTCGCCGACATCGAAGTCCCGGAACCCGGGCCGAACGAGGTGGTAGTTCAGGTTGAAGCTTCCCCCATCAACCCTTCGGATTTAGGGCTGCTTTTCGGTCTGGCGGACATGTCGACCGCGGAAGTATCCGGTAGCGACGACTACCCGGTGGTAACCGCGAACATTCCGGAGGGGTTGATGCGTAACCTGGCCGCGCGACTGGATCAGTCTCTGCCGGTGGGCAACGAAGGCGCCGGGGTGGTGGTGCTTGCGGGTTCGTCGGAGGAGGCTCAGGCGCTCATGGGTAAAACCGTTGCCGTATTGGGTGGAGCCATGTACTCGCAGATGCGGTGCCTCAAGGTTAACCAGTGTCTGTTGCTTCCCGATGGCACCACGCCCCAGGAGGGTGCCTCCTGTTTCGTCAACCCGCTGACGGCGCTCGGGATGGTGGAAACCATGCGTATGGAAGGCCACACCGCACTGGTACATACGGCCGCCGCCTCCAATCTGGGGCAGATGTTACAGAAGATCTGCCTCAAAGACGGGGTCGAACTGGTCAATATTGTTCGCAAGCCCGAAAACGCCGAACTCCTGAAAAAGATAGGCGCGACCCAGGTCTGCAATTCCAGCTCGTCGACATTCATGGAGGATTTGACCGACGCACTTGTTGCAACGGGCGCCACGCTGGGTTTCGACGCCACCGGTGGAGGCAAACTGGCGGGTCAGATTCTTGCCTGCATGGAGGCCGCGGCCAACAAAACTTCCAAGGAGTACAGCCGTTACGGATCCACCGTACATAAACAGGTGTACATTTATGGTGGACTGGATCGCAACCCGACCGAACTCACCCGCAATTTTGGCATGGCGTGGGGCATCGGGGGTTGGTTGCTGACGCCGTTTCTACAGAAGATAGGGGCTGAAGAAACTCAGAAGCTCAAGGAACGGGTAGCCGCTGAAGTCAAAACGACGTTTGCCAGCAGCTACACGCGGGAAGTATCCCTATCCGAAGCTTTGCAGTTGGATGCGATTTCCGTGTATGGCAAGCAGGCAACGGGGGAGAAGTTTCTGATCAACCCGAACAAGGGGGCGTAGGCCATTTCGATTGTTGCCGCTTCCAGATTCCCGCAGAGGTGGCGGCGAGTCGCGTTGCTGGTATTCGCTAACGGCTGCGAGCCTGCTTCGTGCTGGTCCAGGGAAACTGCTTCGGTCCATCGGTCTTCCGGCGACCGGGCTTCAAACGCAGGTCGGGCCCATCGAAAAAGCTGTGGATGCCGTCGTCTTCTTCACGGCGAAGCTTGTGACGGCGGTCATCCAGATGCTGGTAGGTGCATTTGCAATTGGCCGTACAACCGGACAGGGGCAACCGCGGGGCTTCTTTCGAAAGAAATGCATAGTCCTCGAGGGATTGAACCAGCGCGCAGCTTTCCGGGGCCGCGCATATGAGAACCGCGTGGTAATCGGATGTAAGCGGCGTTTTTTGCTCAGCCACGCCAGACCTCCAATCTAATCAGCCCCAGATTTTACGCCGAATAAACGGCGGCTGCCCCACTATTTGAGACATTGTGGTGTGGGAATGTAAGTGGTTTGTGGCTTGCGATGGGGTGGTTTGCCGGTAAAAATACCCATCTCGGCTCATCGGGGTGGGGTCCGGGGCGGCAATTCGCCCGGTATGGAACACCCCGGATGCCATACAGGCAAGTCACCTGCCGACGGCGGGGTAGTTCCGGGAGATTTTTGAAGGCGCCGTTCGACTCAGCGGCTCTCAGTTGATAGAAAGAGACCTGTAACCGGGGAGGGAAAAACCATCATGAGCGAACTACCGAAATCCGTGGTGATAACCGACGATACGATGCGCGAGGGATTGCAGATCGAGAGCGCCGATATTTCGGTCTCCGAGAAGCTGCGACTTCTGGATGCGTTGGGGGAAACCGGGGCGAAGGTGATCTCCATCGGTTCCTTTGCCCACCCGAAGTGGACGCCCCAGATGGCCTGCATCGATGAGATTGCCGAGCAGTTCGTACCCAAGCCGGGCATCAGATATACGGCGGCGGTGTTCAACCGCAAGGGATTCGAGCGGGCCGATAAGTGGTATCCCAAAATCGACGTACGCGCAAAACGTTACGGCACTCATGTGGAACTCTGCGATACCTTCGCGCGGCGAAACTACAACCGCACCCAGGCTCAGCAGATTGCCGGAATGGACGCCACCATCGCGGCCGCCCGGGAAGCCGGTGCGGAGTATGGTTCGGTTGCGCTGGGCAACCCGTTCGGTTCCAACTTCGAGGGTCCATTCACCCTCGCGCAGCGCATGAGTATGCTCGAGTTGATGATGGAACGCTGGCACAACGCGGGATTTACCGTAAAACGGTGTTCTTTTCTCGAAGCCATGGGTTGGAACCTGCCTCACCAGGTCAGGGAGACGTTGCTGGAGATTCGTGATCGTTGGCCGGAGATAACCGACTTTCATTGCCACCTGCACAATACCAGGGGTGTGACCATCGCGAGCTACTACGAAGCGCTGCAGTTGGGCGTGGCGGAGTTCGATACCTCTCTCGGCGGGATGGGTGGTTGTCCCTATTGCGGCAACGGTCGCGCGGCGGGTCATGTACCCACCGAAGACTTCGTGGATCTCTGCCACGAGATGGGTATCGAGACGGGTTACAACCTCGACAAGCTCCTCGAAGCGACGGCCATTGCCGAGGAAGTGGTTGGCCATCCCCTCTGGGGTCATGTTTCCAAGTCCGGACCTCGACCGCAAGGCGATCGCGTTTACCCCGCGGATATGCCGTTTGTCGAAACTCTCGAAGAAGCCGCCCACTATCGCAATGGACCGTCCGTGTATGCGGATCAGCTGTCGCCCTGGAGAGAGGGGGATGCACTCACCCGAGGTCCAGCGGCGCCCGTGGCGGCAAAGTGAAATGAGCGATAGCGATCTTTGCCACAATGAGATTTCCGGAGAGCTTAACCAATGCCGATCTTAGAATCGAAACTCGACGTACATTCGGATGGGTTTCAGAAAAACCGAGCCGACATTCTGGAGATGCTCGCCACCCTGGATGAACTTTATGTCCAGGCAGAGGCCGGCGGAGGCGAGGAAGCCATGGAGCGATTGCGCTCCCGGGGCAAGATGCCGATCCGGGAACGCATCAGTCTCGTCCTCGACAACGACTCGCCGTTTCTGGAGATCAGCCCATTAGCGGCCTGGCGTTCGAACTATAACGTGGGTTCGGGGTTTGTCGTTGGCATCGGAGTGATCTCGGGTACCGAGTGCGTAATTCTCGGTCACGATCCTTCCGTCCGGGCAGGGGCTTTTAATCAGTTCAATTCGAAAAAGCTGATGCGTGGGCTGGAGATCTCCCGTGAGAACCGCATGC
>JAPUJX010000092.1 GCA_027295975.1 Gammaproteobacteria bacterium | reverse complement strand
ACGACATCGTAACCGCGTTCGGCGAGGCTCAAGGCCGTTGCCACGCCGGAAAATCCCCCGCCGATGATGGCCACATCGGCCCGTACGCTGCCGGCGAGCGGTGGATAGTCGGTCTGGACATTGACGGTCGCGGCGTAATAGGAGTTGGTATGGGGCTCCGGCACGGTTTCTCCTTGTGTGGCAGCGGTCATGATTACACAGATTGAGGGTTTCTCGAATCTCGCCCTGGCAAAAAATCGCGGGTTTGGCGGGGCTCACCGGCGCCGCGGGCGACGATCCAGCGGAACTCGGGTTATGTCACCCCGAGGATCTCAAACCTCGGAACGTCCCGTTACAACGAGGTGTTACCCGATGTTGCCCACCTGCCGAAATCACCCAAACAATTGTGGGTGTATCATATGCTCTGGCTCAACTTCGCGTTCAACATCTATCCAGATCAGGTGGAGTTCATGCAGTTCCTGCCGGTGGCATCTGCCGTCACCCGGATACGGCTCGCCACCTGCGCGCTGGATGACAAACGCGAGACCATGGCGGAAGCTAGGTGCAGGCTGATGCGCGAAGTGTTTCCGGTCAACCGTGAAGTTCATGCGCCATTGCCGGGGAGGGGGCAACCCGCAATCTGGAGCTTGATGGGAGGTGAATTTGGATATCAAACGCGTAACGTTGGCGGACCTCGATGAAGTGAGTCGATTGTTCGATCTGTATCGACAGTTTTACGAGCAGCCGGCCGACCTGGACAAAGCGCGCCGCTATATCGAAGCCCGTCTAACCAATGATGAATCGATCATATACCTCGCAATTGACGAGGCAGGAAACGGACTGGGTTTTACCCAACTGTATGCCACTTTCTGCTCGGTGGCGGCTGCGCCGATCTGGATTCTTTACGATTTGTATGTTGATGTCGGGGTTAGAAAAGGAGGGGTTGGCAGCGCGTTGATGAATCGGGCTCGTGAGCTTGCGGAGGAAACGGGCGCCGTACGTATCCAACTGGAAACTGCCGTAGACAATGAAACGGCTCAGTCCGTGTACAAGGCGCTGGGTTATGTGCGGGATACCGATTTCTATAACTACGCGCTGTCCATCAGGTGAAGTCGTTGCGCCTTTCCGAGGCAGAGATAACACAGTATTTCGAACAGGGTTACCTGCTCCTGCCCGGGTTGATCACGGCTGATGCGCTTGCTCGGTATGACAAAAGGTTCATAACGTTCGCAACAGCCGAACGCGAGGCGACGGTTCAGATGAAGATCATGAGGGACATCATGGTCGTAAAAGGTGCGGTTCAGCCAGAAACGCCGTTACACGCGGTTAACAAGATGATCAACTTCGAAGAAGACGCCGAGCTTTATGGTTACGTACTCGAGCCGAATTTGCTAAGCGCCGTTCGCTCGCTTGTCGGCGAAGATATCTACAGCCTTTCGACGAACGTGTTCAACAAACCGCCGGGGATTGACGGCCGGCATCCGCTGCACCAGGACTTACGATACTTTCGGATACGTCCGGCGGACAAAATTGTTGGCGTGTGGACGGCCATATTACCCGCCACCCGGGAGACGGGCTGTCTCGCGGTGATTCCCGGTAGTCACGCGGGCGAACTGCTGGAACACGCCGAGCCCGACTGGGAGTTCGTCAACCGGGCCTTCTTCGGCATCGAAAATATCGACCTGGACCTGCGGGTACATTTAGAGATGGCGCCTGGAGACACTCTTTTATTCCACCCTCTGTTGGTGCACGGGTCGGGACGAAACCGCTCACGGCGGTTTCGCCGAGCTATCTCCGTGCATTACGCGTCTGGGGATTGTGAGTCACCGATTAGGGACTGGCGGCAGGGTAAGCAGGTTCGCCGCATCGACTAACGGTATCACGGAGATCTACCGGTTGCGGGGCAGTTCCCTCGCCGAACTGCCCGTGCATTGAATCACAAGTCAAATGATTTGCTGATACTGAAAATAATCGTTTCGGTGCCGTCGCCGGTTTCCAGATCGAGATTTTTGTCGTTGATGACGATGGAAATGCCCGTATCGAAGCCACCGATTTCGGTGCCGTAGCCAAATTCGAAATAATCGCCGTCGAAGTCGTCACCGAAAGTTCCGTATTTGCCGTAGAAACCACTTTTCTCAATGGTTACGGCGGTGAAATCATAATCGAGATCAGGGCCACCGAAGTTGTCGTATTCGCCGAAACTGTATTCGAAGCTGATAATGCTGTAACCGGCAGTCAGGTTGATTTCCTGATATGTGTCATCGAAATCACCGGTGTAATAATAACCTGTGAAACCTACTCCCACCGAGAAGCCACCATCGAACTCGAAGCCATAACCGCCAAAAATATCAACTTCCAGACCATCTTCCACGTCGGCGGCCCAGGTACCGAGATAGAATCCATTTTGCTCGTAATCCAATCCCCCGTTGGTGGTGGCGGTGGTGTTCTGCACCACACCGCGGTAGAAGTAATCCGACAGCAGGCCAATATTGGCAGAGAAATCAGCCACGGCCGGGGTCGCAACGGTTATGGATAAAAGCGCACCTGCAATCATCAACTTGGCAGATTTGTACATTGTTTCTCCAAAAGGTTTGTTTATGAGTTTCGGCGCCACCCCATGTTTGAATGGCGACGTTCAGCAGATTATTCGTTACATTGTTGCCCGACTCTGCATAGACTGGGCCAACTTGGGAAAGACGTTAATTTTCAAAGGTATAGGGTTGTCGGCGAAACTGGCGCTACCACAAAATACGAAATTCGGCGTTTAGTTGCACCAAATGGGTGCAGACGCAGATCCATTTGCACCAATAAGCCACATCGTAAGGAGTCTTCCCAACAGGTTTCTTTTCGAATCCGCCACATACTCTCCTAGGCGTACACCCTGTAAGCCTATGCCGGCAAGCCGTGTCGCGATAATCGCACCCTCAATGTCGCCAAGGGGTCTTGCCGCCCGCTGGGATATGGACAGACTCAACTCATGGCAACCCCACGATCACGGTTGGTTGATGACCAGGTGCCCATGTTCTACCACCTCGTCTCGAAGTGTGTGCAGGGAGCCTGGTTATGTGGCATCCATCCCCATACCCGCATCGACTACTCGCACCGTAAACAATGGATCATTGATCGTATCGGCCACCTGGCCCAATACTTTGCCGTAGAAGTCGCCGCCTATGCCATCATGGCCAACCACTTCCACCTCGTCGTCTATTTTGACCCCAATGCGTGCCAAGGATGGTCCGATAAAGAAGTGGCCAGAAGATGGGTCGACGCTTTCCCGCCTAAACACGAGGGTGTGGTCGATGAATCTCTACAAACATGGCAGTTCGAATGCCTTCTAGACGACGAGCAAGCGTTGGCGGCAGCGAGAAGAAAGCTCGGAAGCTTGTCTTGCTTCGTGCAGCACTTGAAACAGCCGATAGCCTGGCGGGCTAACCGAGAGGCAGGTTGCGATGGCGACTACTGGGCCAATCGATTCTATTCCGGGGCACTACTCACCGAAGAAGCCGTTTTAGCTGCGATGGCCTATGTCGACCTAAACCCGGTCCGTGCTCAAATCGCTCAAACCATTGAGGCATGTGACAACACGTCCGTCCAGGAACGGCTCAAACGCCTGGAAAGCACCCCAGAACGCTTGTCGCAGATCATGGAACCCATTGTGTCCGGACTTACCCAGCCCGACCAGCAACAGGGACCGATGCAGGCACGCGTGTGCATCACTTTGGAAGACTATCTAACCCACCTACGAGCAATCGTTGTGTCGCAAAACACCCAGGCCCACTCTCAGACAACGGGCAGTACCAAAGCACAGCTCTGGATCTCCATGGTTGCTGCAATCCGAAGAAAACAACGAGCTTATGGGACGAGACAAGCACTGGCCCATTGGATCGAAAAACGAGGTATGCGTTCCCTGGAGCAAGCCCTGCCTGAATAGGTTAGAAATCGATTCCAGAACCGCTACAAGACATATTAACCACCCGCCACGATGTTTTTCCCAACTCGATTACACCAGCAAACTCGAAAAACACCCAAAATTCAATCTAAAACAGACTCCGTCTGATTTCTTGTCGCCGAAACTCCAATGTGTGTGGCCAATTCGCAATGTGTGTGGCCAATTCAAGAAGGAGGGTTTGTTCAGAAATCCCAAGCTGGGGTGGCGTGGCGCCGTTCCGGATCGAAGAAAGCATCTGTAACGACCCGGCAGCGCTCCATGACCCGGGTCCACTTGAGTTCCCGAATGTAGTAAATCTCTGCATAGAGTTCATCGCTTTCGAGTCCCCAGGGCATTTCGAGAGAGGCAAACGCCAAGTTTGATTTTGTCGTTGGAGACCAGCCGGCCGTTGTCACCGTGCCAACTGCCTTGTTGCGCCGATTGAAGATGAACGCGTGTTCGGCAGGCTTGTTACCCTCGATAATGAGCCTAACAAAGCGGTATCGCGAGCCTTTTTCTTTCTCGGCGATCAGGCTTTTACGACCGTTGAAGTTCGCCTTCTTCAAATGTACCAACCAACCGAGACCGAGTTCATAGGGCGATCGGCTTCGTTGGGTACGCACAACGTCCAGGGCGGGCACGAAGTCTACCCCTGCCTGGATGAATCCGGCTTCGATGCGGGTCATTCCCAGGGCTTCCGCACCAAAGGGGAGAATGCCGTAGTTGCGCCCTGCTTCCATGAGCGCATCCCACAGCGTTTCCGCAAACATAGGATCGCACCAGAGTTCGTAACCGAGATCTCCGGTGAAACCGGTGCGGGAGATCATCAGCTCATCACCCTTGAACGGGAACGAAGTGAACCGGTAGGGTTTGAGGTTCTCGATTCCCTGAAAACCCATCTTCCTGAGCACCGCGCAGCTGGTGGGACCTTGGAATGCCAGGGCTGCGACACGTCCGGTTTCGTCTTCGATCTGCACGTCGAAACCCATGGCAGAGGCGAGGAACCAATCCATGTGGCGTTCCTGGGAGCAGATTCGGTACGTGTTTTCGTCGAACTTGAACAGAGTGCCGTCGTCAAGCACCTGCCCGGCATCGTTACACCAGCAGCAGTACATCACCTGCCCGACAGATTGTTTCGAGATGTTGCGGGTAACGAGACGGTTGAGATATGCGCCTGCGTCCGGACCGGCGACGCGATACTTGATCATAGGCGTCAGATCGAAGATGCCGCAGGTGTTGCGAATGGCAAAATACTCGAGCGCCACGTCGGTGAATGCGGATGCGGTGGTATATCCTTTCCAGTCTTCCCACTGATTGAGTTCACAAGCTGCTGCAACGCGAGAGTGGAAGGGCGTTGGAATTACCCGGCGTTCGTCGTGAGCAATCATCTGGATTTCTCCCGCTTAATAATTTCGTTAGCCGCATTGCGCCCGGCCAGCCCCATGACTCCTCCACCCGGATGCGCACCGGCACCGCAAAGGTAGAGTCCATCGATGGGTGTGGTGTACTGCGTGGCGCCAAACGCGGGGCGCATCATCATGAACTGATCGAGACTCAGCTCGCAGTGGTGCCAGTGGCCGCCGCGTATGCGGAATTGCTGCTCAATGTCACGGGGGGTGAGCACCTCCGATGCGGTGATCAGGTCTCGGATGCCCGGCGCGTATTGTGAGAGTGTATCGACGATCACCGTTTGAAAAGACGTTCGGCTTTCATCCCATCCGGCTTTCAGCTCATAGGGCGCGTACTGAACCACGGCGGATAATACGTGTTTACCGTCGGGCGCCAGGGTTTTGTCGTGCACCGATGGTATGGTGATCTCCATGATGGGCGCTTCGGAGTATTGGCCGTACTTTGCCGGGTCGAAGGCTCGTTCGACGTAGGCCAGATCGGGCGCCACCAGCAGACGGGCGCCCGAATCTATGGCGTCGATTCCGGAAAACTCCGGCATCCCGTCGAGCGCCAGATGGAGTTTCGCGGCGGTTCCCCTGGCACGAATATTGTGCACTCGGCGTGAGAATCCAGACTCTAGTTCAGGAAATCCGACCAGTTCCTCGAAGGTCGTTTTCGGGTCGGCGTTCGATATGACCAACCCCGTCTCGATGGTTTCGCCGCTGTCGAACATCACCCCGGATGTTCGACCGGCAACGCAGATAATTCGAGCGACCGGTGTCCCCGTTCGGATCTCAACTCCCGATGATCGGGCAGCGGCTGCCAACGCCGACGTTACGCTACCCATTCCGCCTTCCGGGATGGCCGGTCCCGAGAGGCCGAATGCATCGCCGAGGTGACGATATAGATAACCGAGCACGGTGTTGGGTGAGCGGGGTCCCATGTGCGCTCCGAGCACCCCGTCAACGCTCAGCGCGCCTTTCAGCAGCTCATCGGTAAACCGATCATGCAGCACATCGAACAGATTGATGGCGCCGATCCGCAGCAACTCACGCACTTCGTCGCGCCCGAGGCGACGAATGTCGAGACCTATCCTGGCAAGGTTCAGCTTGTCGGACCAGTCGCTTTCGACCAGCTTTGGCGGCCGACGACCCGCTACCTTGGCGAGTAGTTTCGCGTAACGGGTCATCTGCCCGTTGAATGCCGAAAATTCGGAGATGTCATGCTGGGTCAATCCGTTGCCCGTCACCACCTCGCCACTGAATCGCCGGTAACGGCCATCCGTTGCCAGGGCTATGGTTGCCAGGTTTTTTCCGGCAAGCACAAGACCGTGTTTGGCGAGATTGAGATCCCGGGCGATCTCGGGGTGGAACTGATAAAGCAGATGTGCGCAGCCGGAAACGGAATAACCATCCGCAAACTCCCGGGTGATGGACGCACCACCCACGCTGTCCGCCGCTTCGGCGATGAGCACGCGCCTGCCACGTTTTGCCAGATAAGCCGCGCAGACCAGGCCATTGTGACCCGCACCGATCACAACAGCATCAAAGGTGTCAGTCATCGGCGTATGCCTCCGGGACGAGGTTGGGTCGCTTGAGGTCGATGAAAATCTCCCGCGCGGCGTTGGCGCCAGGCGCGGACATCACCCCACCCCCGGGATGGGTTCCCGAGCCACACAGGTACAGGCCCTTCACCGGCCCCCGGTACTGGGCATAACCGGGGAACGGGCGGTTGAACAGAAGCTGATCGAAAGTGAGCTCGCCCTGAAAGATGTTGCCTTCCGTCAGCCCCACTTCGTCTTCGATTTCCCGGGGGGTACGAACTTCGGCATGCAGGATGAGGTTCTTGAAGTCCGGGCTGTAATCGCCAATCTTATCTATGACGGTTTTACCGAAAGCGTCCCGGTCGGCGTCCGTCCAGTCGCCGGTGGCAAGCGTAGGAGGCACATACTGCACGAAGACGCTCATCATGTGTTTGCCGGGGGGTGCCATGGTTGGATCCGTCTGGGTGGGGATGACCATGTCGAGATAGGGATCTTTCGACCAGGTACCGTTTTTCCAATCGTCGTAGGCGCGTTCCATCCTTTCCAGCGAATCGCTGAAGTGCATGTCGCCGATCATGAGACGGCTGTTCGGGTCCAGACCCGTGAAGGTGGGTAAACCGTCGAGGGCGATGTTCACCTTGCCCGAAGAACCGCGGATCTTGAAATTTTTTGCCTTCGTGACAAGGTCTCGAGGTAGGTCGCTTTCATCCATGATCACGGTGAAAGTCCGCCGTGGATCGAGATTCGAGACCACGATATCCGAGTGGTATTCGTCGCCATTGGCGAGCGCGAC
>JAPUJX010000091.1 GCA_027295975.1 Gammaproteobacteria bacterium | reverse complement strand
GGGGCCGTCGAAGCACTTGTTGCGCTGGGCTACATGTACCAGAACGGCGAGTTCGGTGAGGAGGATGTTGCGAGGTCCATGGAACTGTTCAGCGAAGCCGCCGAGCTTGGTTCGGGTGCCGGTCAGGTGAGCCTGGGGCATCTGTATCTCACCGGCACCGGCGTTGGGCAGAGTTATGAACGTGCCCTGGAACTCTTCGAACAGGCGGCAGCCAAGAACACTCCGACGAGTTTTCTGAGCCTGGGGCACATGTTCGAGGCGGGTCTCGGCATGGCAAAAAACCTCAAAGACGCTAAACACTGGTACAGGCGCGGAGCCGAGGCCGGCATGCCGGTGGCGCAGTTGCGTCTCGCTTATTTGTTGCTCGCCGATGGAAGCCGTGAATCTCAGGGTCAGGCTCTCGGTTGGTTCAGCAAAGCGGTCGCCCAGGATCATCCTCAGGCACACAACGATTACGCCTGGCTACTGGCCACGAGCCACTCGAAAGAGCTTCGCAACGGTTCGTTGGCGGTTGAACACGCGCAACGGGCCGTGGAGAAAAACCGCACCGCCGCCTACCTGGATACGCTGGCGGCGGCTCACGCCGAGCTGGGACAGTTTGCCGAGGCCATCCAATTCCAATTGCAGGCAATATCCCTGGTATCGGAACAACAGATCGAGCTCAACGCGGAGTTGCAGGAGCACCTGAGTACCTATCAGGAAGCGAAACCCTGGCGGGAATGACGGGTTTCTGGTAAAAAATGCCCGATTATCAAGCAAATAGGACCATAAGCCGCAAGTGAGCATCCAGCAGCAACGTACGAAGCAGGTTTACGATGCGATTCGTGAGATCACCGGCAACGGCGACTCTGCCTTTCGACCAGGAGATGTCGCTGGGAAGCTGCGGGCTGAAGGTCGGCCCCTCGAGGTCTGGGAAATCCGCGGTGAGTTAAGCTCCCTCGAAGGTGAAGGGCTCATTACGTTCAACCCGGAAAGCGGCGCCTGGACCCTGGCCCAGGCCACCGCTAAAAAGCAGGCTAGCTGTTAAAACCCAACAGGGCTTTGGTTTCCAGATATTCCTCGATACCGAACTCGCCTAGCTCCCGTCCGTTACCCGACTGCTTGTAACCGCCGAACGGGGCGTTGATGTCAAAAGCGGCGTCGTTGATCTGTACTTGACCCGTGCGCATCTGCCTGGCAACCCGGATTGCACGGTCCTTGTCGCCCGACCACACACAACCCGCGAGGCCGTAAATCGAATCGTTGGCGATTCTGATGGCTTCTGCTTCGTCATCGTAGGGAATGATCGACAGAACCGGACCAAAAATCTCTTCCTGCGCGATGGTCATGTCGTTGGTGACATCCGCGAATACCGTGGGCTGCACGAAATAACCCTTCTCGAGACCTTCCGGACGTTCGGCGCCTCCCGTGACTAACGTGGCGCCCTCCTCTATGCCTTGTTTGATCAGGTCTTTCACCTTCTCAAACTGCGCCGCATGCACGATGGGGCCATGCGTCGTGCCTTCGGCCTTCGGATCGCTGAAATTCAGTGATTCAGCCGTTTGTTTGGCAATTGCGACGGCTTCTTCCTGGCGATCGCGGGGCACCAGCATACGGGTTGGCGCCGAGCAGGTTTGACCCGAGTTCATGTAACAGCCCTGCAACCCGGCGGCAACCGCGGTCGGGAAATCGGCGTCGTCCAGAATGATGTTCGGCGACTTGCCGCCCAATTCCTGAGTGACCCGTTTGACGGTCTGGGAGGCAAGTTCCGCCACCCGTTTGCCGGCGCGGGTAGAACCGGTAAACGAAATCATATCCACGTCGGGGTGGGCCGCGAGAGCCTCGCCGACGATGGGACCGAGACCGTTGACGAGGTTGAATACGCCCGCGGGTACGCCGGCCTCGTCAAACACCTCGCAAAGCATGAACGCGCACAGCGGCGCCATTTCGGTGGGCTTCACCACCATGGTGCAGCCAGCGGCCAGCGCCGGGGCCACCTTGGCGACGATCTGGTGCAACGGAAAGTTCCAGGGGGTGATGAATCCACATACCCCGATCGGTTCTTTCACGATCTGAGTTTTACCCTGGGCGTAGTCGAACTCGTAGGCGCGGGCAATACGCGCATAGTTGCCAAAGTTGGCCATCGGCATGCCGACCTGCACGGCCCTAGCCATCGGCAGCGGCATTCCCATCTCTTCGCAGATCGTGTCGGCAAACTCTCCCATGCGGCGCTGGAGGATCTCGCCGATCTTATCGAGGTACTGGGCGCGGTCCTCGGCAGACAGCGCCGACCAGCCGGGGAATGCTTCTTTTGCGGCCGCAACGGCCGCGTCGATATCGGCGGCTGCGCCCATGGGCACAACACCGCACACCTCTTCGGTTGCGGGATTAATCACGTCCAGCGTTTCGTTACCGGCGGGTGATACCCACTGGCCGTTGATGTAAAACTTGTCGTAGGTTTTCATGCGTTCGCTCTCTCTGGTGTCCCATGGCAGCGGGTAAAAGATTGATGGATTCCGGGTAGATGGAAATCAGGGCCGGTTAGTTTAAAGACCCTGTTCGGGAACGCAATCCCATCCTCGTGTTTGCTTCCATAACAGGAAATCCGGGTGCTCATTCAGGTATTTCAACTTGCGATGGCCGGCACGCACGGTTACCTTGATGCGATGACCGAAACCTCCAAAAAGCCGTCGGAGGCCACGCCGGAAGCGGGTCTCGCGTTCGAGGCAGCGCTGGATGAACTCGAAGCCCTGGTGCACAAGATGGAAAGCGGCGAACTCTCCCTGGAGGATTCCCTCGCCGCCTTCGAGCGCGGGGTGAAGCTTACCCGTCACTGTCAGGCAGCGCTGAAGTCCGCGGAACTCAAGGTTAAGGTGTTGACCGAGAACGACGAGAACGATCTGGAAATTCTCGAACCAGACGATATCGCCGAGTTGGATGACGACTGACCTCAGCACCCTCAGGGGAACCATCGAGGACGCATTGCGTCACTACCAGCCGGAGCAATCCGCTACCTCACAGCCGCTCATCGACGCCATGCGTTATGCGAGTCTGGGCGGGGGAAAACGGATTCGACCCATGCTCGTATGTGCAACCTGTACGGGACTCGGCGGGTCGCTGACCGATGCGCTGGCCCCGGCTTGCGCGGTCGAATACATACATGCCTATTCCCTCATACACGACGACATGACTGCCATGTATGACGATGA
>JAPUJX010000090.1 GCA_027295975.1 Gammaproteobacteria bacterium | reverse complement strand
CCTTCATTTCGGCCATGGGACCAAACAGATTGAAGATGAACATGGGTGGCGCCTCGTCGCCGACGAGGTATTTTTGTTGTGTCTGCTCCGTCGCTAGCGAATATTTGATGATGTCTCTACGGCTTACCTCGACGGTTACGGGTGACTCTGCCTGACCGATCCACGCTCGATGTTCATCGGTCAACAATGTATTCACCGGCTGTTTCTCACCGGGAATTGTCTCGTAAAATATCCGAATCGGAAAAATCCGGCTCACGCTTCTCGCGAAAAGCCGTAACGGCCTCGGTGTTTGCCGGACCGCCACGCAGTCCCAGCAGTGCCTCGTTTTCGGCGACGTTTGCCGCTTTCATGGCTTCGACGTGCGGGGCCATCAGGAGTTTCTTGGTCTGCAGAAGCGAAGCCAACGGCAGGCCGGCCAGGTTTTGGGCTTCCTGCATGACTCGTTCCAGGAACCCCTCGTGAGGGAATATCTCCAATGCCAGCCCGCTCGCCTTACACTGTGCGGCGCTCAACCATCCGGCTCCCAGGAGAAAATCGGCTGCCCCCTGGGGGCCCATCAGACGGGGAAACGTGTAGGTGCTGCAGGCTTCCGCGGTTAGTCCAAGCGCCGAAAATGGGCAGCGTAGACGAGCGCTTTCGGCCATGTAAACCATATCGGCCAACCCGCAGATGGTTGCGCCGATGCCTACGCCAACGCCGTTGATGGCCAGGATGAGGGGTTTGCGAAAGTCGACCAGAATGTCGATACAACCCTGGAAGCCGTATTCCAGATCCTCCGGAGGCGGGCGGTTTTCGGCCAGATCGGCACCCGCGGAGAACGCCCGCCCGGCGCCCGTCAAAACCACCACTTTAGTTGAGGAATCCGCGTCTGCCGCCAACAGCGTTTTTGCCAGCAACTCGAACTGCTCGGTATTAAAAGCATTTAATACTTCGGGGCGTTCCAGAGTCAGAACGCGTACGGCTCCCTGCAACTCGGATCGAATCATATTCAACGTTCTCGCTTGTTTGATTGGACAATGCTGCCTACAAAGTACTCGTCTAAGGAGGCAATATCGACCCTGCCATGCCAATTCGGTGAGGCTCATTGCGCATCGTAAGCCAAAGATTCTGCTAATCAATCAGGACCTTGACCACCGTCGCCAACCAGGCTTGTGACGATTCCGGGTGATCCAGACGAATTTGCTCGTGCAGTGCGCGAGTGAGCAGCGTTGCAAAGAGGATGCCGGTTACGGTTGTGTAGTCGCGCGCTCGTAGATTACCGGTGCGGACATGTTTGTCGAAGAAATCTCCGAATATCCGGCTGATTCCAAAGGCTTCGAACAGAAGTTCGTGGGCCTGGCCTTCATGGGTTCGAAAAACCTCCTGACACGACGGATGAGACAACACCAGCAATACCACCGGCATGACGCCCCTCAGATATTCCAGGGAGGAGGTCGCCAGCATCAGGAGTGCCTCGTGGATGTCGATACATCGATCACTTGCCCGGACCGATTCGGCGAAGTCCGGGGCGGGTAAACGCATCGCCTTGAAAAACAGCGCCTTCTTCTGCCCATACCGCTGGAACAGGACACCTTCCGAAACTCCCGCTCGCGCGGCAATTTTTTTTGTGGAAGCGCCGATTCCGTCCTCCAGAAACACTTCCCTGGCGGCATTCAGGATCACTTCATCCGGGGTACTTTTTTTTCTTGGCATGGGTGGTCTTGTGTTGCGGGTTGGCGAAGATTATAGTCGTTTTTCCAATATAAGTAATTACATACATATAAATGAACAGCGTGACTGAAGTCAGCGGTGGAGAGGATTTACGAGCTTCCCGGACCTTTGCCTGGCTCGTGCGTTGGGGCCTGTACCCGAGTTTGTGGTTGTGGACGCTGGTCTGTATCGGATATGCCATCTCGCACCCGGATTCCATGCAGGAAGTTCAAATGATCAAAGGTGGGGTGATGATCGTGGTGCTGCTGTTCTGCGAATGGATCCTGCCGTACCGGCGACGGTGGGGTATGACGTGGCGTTACCTCCTGAAAAGGGATCTGGTGTTCATCGTGTTCAACGGTGCGACCATTGCGCTGCTTTCGACCGCCCTGGTGATGGTTGCGGTGGTCGTTTCCGAATACACCGAAGGTCCGATGTCCGGGAAACCCCTTTTTCTGCAAGTTGTCGTTGGCTTGATCGTGTTCGAAGCGCTCCAGTACGGCGTGCATCGAATCATGCACATGAGCCGTGGACCCATTACCAATGTCCTGTGGCGGGCTCATTCGATTCATCACTTACCGCAACAGCTTTATGTGGTGATGCATGCGGTGTTCCATCCGATTAATGCCATTGTCGTGAGGCTTTTTGTTCAGTTGCTGCCCCTCTGGGCGTTGGGATTCGACCCGCTGGCGGTGCTTGCCTACGGTTCGGTCATTGCGTTACACGGCACCATCAGCCACTTCAACGTCGACTTGCGCATGGGCTGGCTCAATTACCTGTTTGTCGGGCCCGAGTTGCACCGTTACCACCACAGCGCGAAGTCGCACGAAGCGCATAACTATGGTGCGGCACTTTCTCTGTTCGATTTGTTGTTCAACACCTTTTTGTATCGCCCGGGGGTGCCACCGCAAGTTTTGGGATTGAAACGGGAAAATGGATATCCGGAGCAGGTTGCGCCGCTGACCGCCTTGCTGTTTCCCTTGAGTGTCAGCGCTGTTTCGGCTGATATGGTGGAGCAGTCGGGAGACGTTGCCGCCTGAACGGGGTTCCGGCAGGAACTACCGGGGCCGGAAGCGGCCCCGGTATGTCGCGCGTACGGGCGGGCACTAATATTTCGGCGAAGCCGAATATTTCAGCCCTTTCTTTTCGGCTTGGCCGCGCACCGTTTCGAAGATCTGGTAGTCGAGGGATTCATCTATGTCGTCGATGGCTGCAACTTCAGATTCGAGGTAGTCGGCGCGCAGGCTGCTCAACTCCCGAATCTGGCGCTTGAGTGCATCGCGCTCCGCGCTGTTGGCACGCACTACCTCGTTGCGTTCTTCGGGCGTCATCGCCTGCAGCGATATCGGCAGGTCCTCCGTTTCGATTTCGTCCAGCTTCACGACTCCGCTGGTAACGGCGCCAACTAGGTCACCGTCGCCGAACTGGTTCTTCTCGCCGCTGGACAGGAGGTTGAACGCCGCGCGGCGGGCTTTGGTCGCATCGCTTGCTTTTGCGTGGAATTTGTCGGTTGCCAGGATCTTCAGTTGTTTTTCGGCACGTTCCGTGACATTGCCGTAATACAACCGGGTAGCGTCGAGACCGGCCGAGAGTTCAGCAATTTTCGTGTCATAGGGTGTGCCCATGGCGATTGCGCCGCCGGATTGTGCAACCGAGAAGAAGGCGCCTTGGGTGGCGGCGGCAATCGAACGCCAGGCCGCTTCCGTGTTGCTGTCGGTCCCGCACCGGATTGTGTTTACCACGATGCCGCGCCGTGCGGCTTCCGCCAGCACCACGGGGTATTTCACATCGTCCTGATAATCCATATGCGGGGGAGCGTCACCCACCAGAAACACCACCTGGTAGCTGTTGGGGTCCTGGCTCCAGGAGATCTCGTGAACCGCGTCGTATAACGCCTGATTCACGCTCTCCGGGCCATCACCTCCACCGTCGGCTTCGAAGTCGATAAGGCTGGCATAAACAGAATCCAGATCGTCGGAGAGATCGACCACCTTGGTGACGTACGCGTCTCCGCGGTCACGGTAGGCAACCAGACCGATCTTGATCTCGGGAGCCGGTTGTGCCGATACCATGGTCGAGGCGATGGACCAGATTTTGTCCTTGGCCGCCTGTATCAACTCGCTCATGGATCCGGTTGTATCGAGCACGAAGACCACCTCGATCTTGGGCGCTTCAACAGGCGGCACCCGTGATATCGGGGGCGGCTGTTGCACAACTTGTGGCACGTTGTCGCGCGCGGTGGGATAGAAGGCGACGGCTGCCGCGGTAAGGGCAAACAGCCCGATTGCGATGATTATCGATTTCATGGTTCAGTCCTCTTTCACTAACGTTGGGTGGCGATACGTCTGATCGCTGTCTCTGCCGTGCGAAAGGCACGACCAAATTTGTCTTCTGCCGCGGAATTTTCCGTGGGGGTTTGTTGCTCCTTGTTTGTAAGCGACTCTGGAATGTAGACACTCAGGGTCTGCACGAGGAAAAAACACCATACGGTCAGCAACATGCTGCCCGAGTGACCAATGGCCCAGACCGCGGCGCTGAGTGCAAACGCAGACAACGCAAAATCCAGCAGGCCGCCGAGCAGGCGTGTGTGGTGGTAGAGGGTTCGCACGATGGAGATCAACACGGACTGCGTGATCAGCGTCATGGAGAGGTCCGTGGTGAGCAGCCAGGTGGTGGTTGTCACCACACCCCATGCCATGAAGATCGTTATGCGCCCGGTGTGTTCGTTGGAGCAAACCAGCAGGTAAACGATGTAGGTCCCTCCGAGCGCTACGGTCACCATCTTCAGCGCCGCTGCTCCGCCCACGACAGCCGATAAGCCGGCGAAGGCAATTGAGCCGGTGAGTGCCAGCACGGCCGCGACGATGACGCCTTGAAAAAACCCCGGCTGCTTCATGACTGCCTCCGCTGCTTTTCTCTCAGGAAGGCAACGTCAATGGCATCCTGGCTGATACCGGCGTCCTGGATTGGGTTGCACGAGGTGGCCGGAGCGTCCATGAAAACGTCGGCTTTTTGCTGCATGTCTGCGAGCTGTTGATTTTGCTCGGTCAACGTCGCCTCGAGGCTTTCGTGATCTCGGCGCAGCAACTCGAGTTGTTGTGAAGTTTGTTTGTGGTGTTGCTCGGCCGCGAGCTTGTTTCTAACGAGAGATCGAGCAAGTTCCTGTTCATCCGCTGCAAAACAGAGATCAAGCTCGCCGTCGAGGGATGCGATTGTTTCGTCAGCGCTGACCAGGCGTCGTTCGAGTGCCTGGCTCTCGGCTGCGAGCCACATTAATCGTTGTTTGCCGCGCGCCGTTTCCTCGGTCATCTCGCGAATAGCCTGCTTCAACACGACTTCCGGTTCCTCGATACGGTCGAGGACTGCGTGTACGTCTGCGGTAAAAAGTTTCGAAATGCGTGTTATCAGAGCCATCGGTATTTCCCAGTGATTTTGGTTGGTCTGGATGTTGGGCTCGAGTGGGAATTGGGTGTAGGCTCAAGTTGGTAAAATATCTGGTTGGGGGTTTACCAAAAATTTACATGCGCTCGGGTCGGTTGCGCTGCTAGGCTTAAGCTGTCATGACTACGAAACCCCATATTCTGGTCGTCGAGGACGAACCGGCAATCCGAACCGGTCTGGTCGACGTGCTGACATTCCATGGTTATGACGTCACCAGTGCGCAAGACGGCATATCAGGTCTCGAACATGCGCTGACGGGGCGTTTCGACCTGATCCTGCTGGACATCATGTTGCCCGGCATGAACGGTTTCGATGTCTGCAATGCCATACGCGAAATAGACAAGGAACAGCCAATCATCATTCTTACAGCCAAGGTGAGCGATGAAGACATCGTTCGTGGTTTGCGCCTTGGGGCTGATGACTATGTTGCGAAACCATTCTCGGTCGAGCAGCTTGTTCTAAGAATCGCCGCCGTTATTCGACGCACCCAGACCCCTGAGGTCGAAGAGATCGTGTTGACAGCGAAGGGTCACCTGGACGTTGTCATAGATACCCGGAACCTCAATGGGAAGCGCGGAAACGAAACCATTCACTTTACCCGCCGCGAGATGGGGATAATTGCCTATCTCAATGCCCATGGGAAACGTCCGGTCTCCCGCGATGAACTCTTGACCGAAGTCTGGGGTTACGCAAAAAATCTCGATATCGAAACCCGGACGGTTGACATTCACATTGCGAAGTTGCGCCGAAAACTCGAACCCGATTCGAAAAACCCCGTGCACCTGATCACGGTGCGTGGTGCCGGATACCGGTTGCTCGGCCGATGAGTGCCATCGCACCCAATCAACGCCGCCGGCTTCG
>JAPUJX010000009.1 GCA_027295975.1 Gammaproteobacteria bacterium | reverse complement strand
GCTGTTTTCTTTCGGCGGACAATCTGCCTGCGGGGCGACTCCGCCTACCGCAACGCCCGAGTCCGTGGGGATGTCGAGCAAACGACTTGCGCGAATCGGTCCGGCGATGCAACGTTACATCGACGCCGGGTTGGTACCGGGCACAATTACCGCTGTGATGCGGCGCGGCAAACTGGTGCACCTGCAGATGCAGGGCGACATGGATGTCGAAAACGTGCGCTCCATGCAACGATATGCGATTTTCCGCATCGCATCAATGACCAAACCCATTACCTCGGTTGCGCTCATGATGTTGTGGGAGGAAGGCCATTTTCAGTTGCGGGACCCGGTCTCCAAGTTTCTACCGGAGTTTTCCAGTCCACTGGTGTCTACCACAAGCGACGCAAGTGGAGAGACCGGCGAACTGGTGGCGGTGGATCGCCCTATCCAGATCCGTGACATGCTCACCCACACAGCGGGATTAGCCAAATGCTACATCGGCAACTGCGACTATTACCGCGTAGCGAGCCGCGCGCTACCGGAGGACGACCTGGAGTCCTACATAAAGCGGCTGGCGACGTTGCCACTCAACTACCAACCCGGGACCGCCTGGCAGTATTCCGCAGCAACCAGCGTGGTAGGCCGATTGGTAGAGGTGATGGCGGATCAACCGCTGGACAAGTTCCTGGACGCCCGACTCTTCCGGCCCTTAGGCATGACCGATACCCACTTTTTTCTCGACGAGGAGAAAGCCGCCCGCCTCGCTGCTCAGTATCGGCCCGGCGAGGATGGCCGCATCGAGCTGCAGGATCCGGGTTCGGTAAAAAGCCGCTGGGTGACGGGACCAAAAAAACTCTTCCGGGGATCCGGTGGGCTGTTATCAACCGTCGATGACTATTTGCGTTTTCAGCAGACAATGTTGAATGGCGGCGAACTCGAAGGCACGCGAATTCTGTCACCCACGACGGTGAGTCTCATGTTGGAGAATCATACGGGAGATCTACCGTTATGGTTGCCGGGTCCCGGCATGGGGTTTGGTCTCGGTTACGGAGTCGTCATCGACCGAGGTGCCGCAGCCACACCGCTGTCACTGGGTTCGGCTTACTGGGGCGGCGCCTACTGCACGCTTTCATGGATCGATCGCACGCAGCAGATCGTCGCAGTGCTGATGACCCAGGTACGACCCTACGGGCACATTAACATCCGCCACGATTTTCAGGTGCTCGTTCATCAGGCCATCGTTGAATAGCCGCATCGGCCGACTAGCGGGCGTGGGGACGTGCCTGACCCCTTTTCAGTCGGTGGTATCGGGCCATCGCTGGATCGCGTCAATTGTCAACCGGGCTACGAGCAGGTAGGTCACACAAGATACCAGCAGCCCGGGGAATACCTCGTGTACATACGCACCCCAACCGAGCAGGAGCCAGCCAATCAGCACAAAAACTCCCAATGCCATCGACGCAAGCACCGCGGTAGCCGATCCACGACGCCAGTGTAATCCGAATAACAATGCCGGAAAAAAACAAACCGCGTAGAGGCTTCCGGAAAAAATCGTAATCTGAATGATATCCCCCGGCGGCTTCAAAGCGGCCAGAGCAGACAACGCCGCCAATCCGACGACACCACCCCGGGTCCAGGCCAATGGGCGAGCAACCGGACTTGCGACTTCGACGAGGTCTTTATACAAAACGGAAGCCGCAACCAGCAGAACACTGTCCATCGACGACATCGCCGCGGCTAACATCGCGATAATGAGGAAGTCGCCCACCCACAGCGGGAACACGGAACGGTCGTTCACAAGCATCGGAACGATCAGGTCCGTATCGGTTACTCCGTCGAGAAGGAAGTGCGCGTACAGGCCAATCGGGAAAAGACAGAACATGATCAGGCCAATACCACATAGAGCAACCCAGAGACCCACGTTCACACTGCGATCGTCTCGCAGCGCATAAAACCGGGAAAGCTGACGCGGATCGACGAGGAGCTTCAGCGAACCGCTGAGCGCAATTCCCAGCAGGACAACCAGTGGGATTCCCGCATTCCAGTCAAACAGATGTGCACCACCCGGAAGATTTTCGAGTTCGGGGAGCACGGTTATCCCGCCGGCTGCGTCGGTAACAAAATAGAAAATGGTGACAGACCCGATAACCATGAGGATGCCTTGCAATACATCGGTCCTCACCACCGACACAAAGCCGCCGACGGAGGTGTAGAACACGACGATCAGAAGCACGATCGCTACGGCAACTTCGTAGCGGACCTGAAGAAATTGCTGAAAGAGATTGCCCGCCCCCTTGAAGATAGCGACGAGGTAGAGAATGCTCGAAAAGACAATCACTGCCGCCGCCGCCACTCGCAATACCGGGCGCTCGGAGACGAAGCGGCTAGCCAGATAGTCCGGCAGCGTCAGGGCGTCAAAGTGACTGGCGAAACGCCTCAGCCTCGGTGCAACAAAGGTCCAGGACAAATAGGTGAACACCACCATCACCAGCGCCGTCAGCAGCCACGGAACTCCATACTCGTATCCCTTCCCGGCGTTGCCTATATAGGTGTTGGTGCTGGCAAAGGTCGCAAAAAACGACACCCCCACCACAAACCCACCCATGTTGCGCCCGCCTACATAATAATCATCCAGGGACCGGCTGCGTTTACGACCAACATGGGCGTGGTAGAACAACACCAGGGTGTACCCAACGAACAGAACCCCGGCCAACCAGTGGTCGCTGATCCAGTCCATCTAACACCCCCTCAAGGGCGCTCGACATGCCGCGTGGCATAGGTATGCTGACCCGGTAAGCAGGAGCCAACGAATGCGGTACTTCATTCAATTCCTCGTTCCGGCACTTATCGTTTTGAGCGCGGTGTATATGGCAACACGACGCCGACAGCAGGCCATTGTCGAACGCGACAGCAACGAAACCGGAATTTTCATCCTCATCATCGTAATCGGCTCGCTCGTGGCAGTGGGTGTGACGTTTGCTCTGGGTAACTATCTGGAGATTTGACGCGGCTCGAGCCTAAGAATCTTTCGGAACCCTCATCCGTTTGAGATACCAATCGGGTTCTGCTTCCGGTGTCGACCTCATCGCGTGATCAACCATCTTGTCGTACTTTGGATCGAGCCGTTCGAGCTTGCTGGCTTTTGACAAGTGAACCGACGGACGTGAAATGATCCGACCGGCGATTGCCCCGCATGAAGTGCACTTGGTATTTTTCTCGTGTTGTTCCGAAAGTGACGAGAAAACCGAAGATATCGCTCCGCAATCTTCGCAACGATATTCGTAGATGGGCATCGAGAATGGCCGGCTAAGCAGCCAGCTCGGCACCCTTGTCGATGAATGCCTGCAGTGAGAGATTGTAACGTTCCAACTTCAACCGGTCGATTGGACTGCGAGGTGTAATCACCCTCTGGTCGAGGTCCAGCGTCAGTAGCGACGGGCCTTTGCCCTTTGCGCGTTTGCGCAGGTAGGCGTTCCAATTTTTTACGCTCATCTCGAGAACGATGTCTGCATCGCGCAGGTCCATAGGGGAAATTTCACTGATGCTGGCAATCTCGAAGGCTTCGAAAGTCACCAGTCTCGCTTCGTCGCCGATGGACAGACCCAGGGTGATGTCTGTGCTGCCGAGCTTACGAAAGGCAGAATCCCCGTTCAAAGCTTCCTGGGCTGCGCTCAGCCAATCGAGATTTGCTTTAACTGTGGCCATTTGAACTCCCGTTGGCTTCCGTCAGGCAAAGGTGGTCTCGATGCGCGCCGAGGCATCGAAGAAAAATTGGAAGGTCTGGTTATAACGAAAAAACAGATCCTCACGATACTGGTCGCCGTGTACCGAGTGGGAGATTCCGGCTTCTCTGCCGAGATCCAACGTATTGAGCGTGTAATGCAGACTTGCCGCTCCGTTCTCTGCGATATCCTGAATCATCGCCTTCCAGTCTTTGAGAGGCATTTCCAGGTAAAAATCCACGGTTTCGAGTTCCGAGGCGTCCATTTCGCTGGCTCCGCTGCATTCGAATCCCTCGAAAACCAGCCCGAACACCCGTTTTCCTACCTTGATTCCCGCCTGGCAATGACACTGTCCACCACCGGCACCACGATATGACTCATCGGAATTGAACACCCTGGACACAGCCTCGAACCAGGCAACCGAAGGAAACTCCGCCATCGTCAGGTTCTCTTGACGTATTGGGTCAAAAGCTGAGGCATCATCTCCAGGTTTCGCTTCACGCCGAGCCAGCTACAGTTGCCGAGGTAGGTTTCCATAAAGTCGGCCATCATCTCGCGGTAAACGGCCATACCCTCCGTGCCCGCCTTCTCGATGCCACCCGCGAATATCACCGCGAGAGCCTCACGCAACACATTGTCGCGCATCTCCCGAGCGAATACGCGATCACCGATGAACATCAACTGCTGCATGATGAGCGCCATGTCCTCCTGATGAGCGATGGCATACTGCAGATGCTCCAGGCCGTAGGTGACGTGTCGAGCCTTGTCCTGCAGGGCGTGCCTATAGAGGAAACGTTCCGCATCGTTGTATGCCGCACGCTCGAGATAACGCAACATCGTCATGGTGAAGGTCCCGCGCAGGAGGAACAGGTAGATCACCGCTTCACTCCAGCCCCCGCGACTCTCGAGAATCATCCGGTTGACCTTCCCCGGCCCTTCGAGACCCAAACCGCCACCGTTACATAACGCTCGCTTGCGAAAGGCTTCGAATTGTCGAGCTCCATCAAACGCAGCCGTGGCGAGGAATTGTTTCACCTCGTGATAACCATAAGACATCTGATGCTGCCAGCTGCTGATGGCTTCGATATCGCCATTGGCATATTGACACAACTCCGTGCAGACCTGACAGATAGCCC
>JAPUJX010000089.1 GCA_027295975.1 Gammaproteobacteria bacterium | reverse complement strand
TCGGCACGAAACCCAGGCTCTTGCGGATACCGGCCAGGATGGGCCTGGATGCCTCGGGGGCGGTGTTTTCATCATAAACGTCGAACTGGGTCACGAATAATCTCCTTAGCAAGCCTGCGTTCAATAAAGCCTTCGAAGATATGCAGAGCAGCATTCGTGCCAACCAGGTAAATTCATCAATTTCAAAGAGTTACGAAAAACTCTAAGTCACAACTATTTGTGAGTCACAAATTTTGGTGATACGATCGTCAAAAAGTTGATGAGGGAGAGTCGTGAAACTCACCTATGAAACGCTAGTGGCGGAAGCGCCGCTGTGGATGGGGGTAATAGGTCCCGACGGTATCTGTCACAGTTTGAGCGTGGCCTGGCGGACAGGGCTCGGGATCGACTCGAATGCGGATTTGGCCCTCCCAGTCGCTGAACTCCTGGCAGCAACTGAATTGCCCGTGCGGCTGGCTGTTGCCGAGGCGATGAAAACCCGACAGACCATTCAAGCCATGTCCACCACATTCGCCACCCCGACGGGCGATGTACACGGCTACCTCTCTGCCTGGCCAACACCTGCAGAAGACGGTGCTGGAGCCTTCATCTTCGTGAGCATTGCCGATCAACAGGCGGAAGCCGAACTTGCCCGGCTGCAACATCGCCAGGACCTCATCCTGGAAGCCGCCGGTGAGGGTATTTACGGCTTGGACAGCCAGGGCTGCACCACATTCGCGAACAAGGCGGCAACCGAGATCCTGGGTTGGCGACTGGAGGACGTTCGGGGTCAGCCCCTGCACGACATTCATCACCATTCGCACCCGGATGGATCACCCTACCCAAAGGAGGAATGCCCTATATATGCAGCATTCAAAGACGGCAGGGTACATCGGGAGGATACCGAGGTGTTCTGGCACTCTGACGGCACGGCAATACCCGTCGAGTACACCAGCACCCCCATTCACGAAAACGGCGAACTGTCCGGGGCGGTGGTGGTGTTTCGGGATATCTCGGAGCGGCGCAGGCTCGAACAACAACGCGAACAGGACTTTCACGAGATCCACCGCCTGAAGGAACAACTCGAACTCGAGCGCGACTATCTACGTGACGAGATCAGGGTGACCGGCCTCTACCGTGACATTGTCGGTAACAGTCAGGCACTACAGCGGACTCTGGCCCAGATCGAAGCGGTCGCGGCAACGCCGGTGAGTGTATTGATACAGGGTGAGTCGGGTGTGGGTAAGGAAGGTATCGCGCGCGCGATTCACGATCGCAGCGAACGTGCCGATCGACCACTCGTCAAGGTGAACTGTGCGTCGATTCCGGCAGAACTCTTCGAGAGTGAATTTTTCGGCCACGTGAAAGGCGCGTTTACGGGTGCGCATCGAGATCGCACAGGTCGTTTGCAGCTTGCCGATGGCGGCACCCTGTTTCTGGACGAGATCGGTGAGATTCCACTATCGCTGCAAGGCAAACTGTTACGCGCACTGCAGGAACACGAATTCGAACGAGTGGGCGACGATCGAACCGTGCGCGTCAACGTTCGTGTCATCGCGGCGACCAACCGAGACCTTGCCACGGAAATCGGCGAGGGACGTTTTCGCGCAGATCTTTTTTACCGGTTGAGCGTCTTTCCCATCGAAGTACCCGCGCTCAGAGATCGGACGGAGGACATCGGACCGCTCGCCCAGCACTTCCTTGCCAATATCTGCGAGGAACTCGGGCGGGATCCGATCAGAATTACCCAGCAGCAGGTCTCGACCCTCGAGCGACACGGCTGGCCCGGAAACGTGCGCGAACTCAAAAACGTTATCGAACGCGCGGTGATCCTGACCCCGGGCTCACATTTACGGTTGGACCTTGCCTTTCGCTCCGACACTCCACCCGCGGTGAGCGAGGCGCTGCCATCGGATAGTGAATTCGTCACCGACGTCGAGTTTCGTGAGATGGAAAAGATCAATCTGCTTGCCGCTCTGCGGCATGCGGATTGGCAGTTGTCCGGTACCGACGGCGCGGCGGCGTTACTGGGTTTGAAGCCGTCGACGCTGGCTTACCGAATGAAGACGTTCGGCATCGCGAAACCATTGGCGTAGTCGCCTCAACGAATTAAGCAGGCAGGACACTAGGAACCAACGTTTCAATTTCCTCTCTCAATCTTCGAGGCCTCGAATGCTTCGTGAACATGTTCCAGGGTGTAATCGGATCTCTTCCTCGTCATGTTCACGAGGCCCTCCCAATGGAGCTGAAGGCCAAGGTCGTCGCGACTGGTCCGTTTTGGCTCCACCTCTTCCGCGAATAGCCGAAAAAGCTCTTGTAAAAATCGGGTTGGGTATAATACGAGATCTCGGTCGGCTCCTGAAGCCGCGGGAAGTTGATGCATCCAGAACGCGGGCAGGGGTGGTTCGTCATCGTCCCAGGTCACGCCCGGTGGGTAGAGGAAGTAGAAGTCCCAAGCCGTGGATTCGAGTTGTAGAACCGTTGCAAACATATCTCCAACCTGACGTTTCGGGTCCCATACATGGATCACCGAAAGCCCCTCGAATGGCATCGCTTCCGCTTCCGCCCGCTCGAGGCTGTCTTTTCCCATCATCGGAAGCCAGATTGCAAAACCCTTCAGATGCTGGCCCTGGAACTCCTGGAGAAGTTTGCGGACAACACCCTGTCCGTACACGCAAACCGGTCACGTAGGTGAAAAGACCGCCACCATCCTCACAGACTCACTGGCAAAGTTTAATTCCTGCCTCAGCCGGGCGAGATTTTGTTCTTCCATCTGTGTTTCCCTTTATTTCGCGGCGCCAGCCGCCGACTTCACCATCTCACTCAAAGTTGGATGGGCGTGAATGGATTTTCCAATACGCTCGATGCCGCCATGGTCATGCATGGCCGCCACCGCCTCATGTAACAAGTCATCACCGTGAGGGGCAAGGATGTGGAATCCGAGAATCTCACCATCAGCCTGATTTACGACCGCCTTGAGTCGGCCCCTCTGATCGCCGATGGCCAAGGGTCTCGCACCCTCTGCCGCGACGCTCCCTACCGCAACGTCGTAACCGCGCTTCCGCGCCTCGGTCTCCGTCAGGCCCACAGCCGCGAGCGCCGGATCGCTGAAAATGACCCGTGGCACCACCCGG
>JAPUJX010000088.1 GCA_027295975.1 Gammaproteobacteria bacterium | reverse complement strand
GAAGCAGCCGGGTAATTGGAAAACCCATCCGTTTGGCGGTATATCCGGCAAAAACATTGCCGAAGTTGCCCGTCGGCACGCAGAACGACACCGGCCGCTCACCGCCCAGCTTCAGGCTCGCATACGCGTAATACACGATCTGGGCAAGCACCCGTGCCCAGTTGACCGAATTGGCCGCCCCCAACGCGTATTTCTCTTTGAAGGCAAGATCCCCGAAGATCGTTTTCATCAGATTCTGGCAGTCGTCGAAGCTGCCCTCCACGGCCAGACAATGAACGTTCGTGTCGATGACGGTCGTCATCTGCAGTTCCTGGAGGTGGCTCACGCGGCCACGGGGATACATGACGAAGATGTCGATTTCCGGAAAACCTCTCACCCCCGCTATCGCCGCGCTACCGGTATCGCCGCTGGTGGCAACCAGGATGTTCAGGTGTTTGTTTTCACGCCCGAGGATGTATTCGAAGATCCGACCGAGCAACTGTAGCGCGACGTCCTTGAACGCGAGCGTCGGGCCATGGAAAAGCTCCATGACCGTCAAGTTGCCAACCCGGGTCAGGGGTGATATCTCCGAGTGGTCGAAATTCGCGTAGGCATCCGTGATGAGCCGATCGAGATCTTCACGCGGAATGTCGTCGACAAACAAAGGCACAATTTCTCGAGCGAGCTCGACGAAGGACAACCCCCGCATCGAGGCCAACCTGGAAGTAACGTCCGGAATGGTTTCGGGAACGAGCAGGCCGCCGTCCGGGGCCAGCCCCGTCAACACGACCTCCTGGAATCTCAAGGGGTGGGTTTTCCCCCGCGTACTTACATATAACATCGGCACCAACACCGGTTGACGCACCATTGTAGCCCGTGGGATGACGGTTATTCAGCGACCTCGTCTAGTGTCCTGTCTCGGGAAAGGCACAAAAAAGGGGCGCCTCCTCAAGCGCCCCTTTATTTCGATTTCGCCATTTCACCATTCGCCGGTGCATCAACTCATTTTGGCAAACTCCGGATAAGCCTCGACGCCGCATTCGGAAAGGTCGGCACCTTCGTATTCCTCTTCGGAGGAAATTCGAATGCCCATGGCCAGCTTCAACAAATACCAGACCACCAGGCTCGCACCGAAGGTCCATGCGAAGATCACGACGATGCCAAACAATTGCGCGCCCAGCAGTCCAAAAAAATCCCCCTGGCTTATGCCTACCGCCATCAAGCCCCAGACACCCGCGGCACCGTGAACCGAGATAGCGCCAACCGGGTCGTCGATTCTGATCTTGTCGAGGGCAATTATCGAGAACACGACCAATACACCACCAACCGCACCAATGAACATGGATAACTCGGCGCTACCGGCGAGGGGTTCCGCGGTGATCGATACCAACCCCGCCAGGGCGCCATTCAACGCCATGGTGAGATCCGCCTTACCGAACATCAGCCGGGCGGTGATCAAGGCGGCCACCAGACCCCCGCATGCGGCGATGTTGGTATTCACGAATACCTGTGCCACCGCGTTGGCTTCGCCCACATCACTCAGCTTGAGTTCCGACCCGCCGTTGAACCCGAACCAGCCAAACCAGAGAATAAACATTCCCAACGTTGCCAGCGGAATGTTGGCACCCGGGATGGCATTGATACTGCCATCTTCACCATATTTGCCTTTGCGCGCACCGAGCAGCAACACCCCGGCAAGCGCCGCGGTGGCGCCACAGAGGTGCACCACGCCAGAACCCGCGAAATCCTGGAACCCGGCTACGTCCAACGCGCCGCCGCCCCATTTCCAGAAACCCTGAACGGGGTATATGAACCCGGTCATCACGACGGCAAAAGCGAGGAAAGCCCAGAGTTTCATCCGTTCCGCCACCGCACCGGAAACGATGGACATAGCGGTTGCGACAAATACCACCTGAAAGAAATAGTCCGAACGGGTGGAATAATAGGTGTCCCCCGAAGAACCCAATACCGCTTCGGTGGTGTTTTCCTCTCCGATGAGGATACCGAGAATCGGAATCCAGTTACCTTCGCCCGCACCGGGGTACATGATGGCGTAACCACACAACAGGTACATGATGCAGGCGATGGCAAACAGAGCGACATTTTTCGTGAGAATTTCGGACGTGTTTTTTGCCCGCACCATGCCCGCTTCGAGCATGGCAAAACCCGGTGCCATGAACATGACCAGAACGCCCATCATCAGAAAATAGAACGTATCCAGGGCGTAGTTAGTTTGAATCAGATCTTCCACAATCTTTACTCCTGTGTTTTGGCTACGCCGCTAAACGGCGTCAGCCCCTGTCTCGCCGGTACGAATTCGCACAACCTCTTCGAGGGAGGCGACAAAAATCTTGCCGTCACCAACTTTGCCGGTGTTGGCAGCCTTGGTGATCGCTTCCAGAACCTGATCCAGCATGCCGTCATCAACGGCTACCTCGACCTTGACCTTGGGTAGGAAGTCCACGACGTATTCGGCTCCGCGGTATAACTCGGTATGCCCTTTCTGGCGTCCGAAGCCTTTGACTTCGATCACCGTCATTCCTTGTACGCCAACCTCCGAGAGCGCTTCGCGGACATCGTCCAACTTGAAGGGCTTGATGACGGCTGTTATTAGTTTCATGTGTTTTCTCCTATTGAATCGGGAAGCACGTTGTCCCCGCGCGAAGGTCTCTGCCTTCTACCTGGGGAGCCGATGTGGAAGATCCGTGCACCAACAATTCTCGCCTAATTGCAGGCGTTGCGATAGCCAAGACGAAACTGCTATCACCAGGCCCGGCGCAAACCCTGTCTTCCTCAATGTCCGTCATTCCGTTCGGCGTCATCCCTCCCGACGTTGATTGGACCGGTTCACGTCCACCAAGGACGATGGGAACACGTCCGCACACACCAACCGGTCTATTCCCCTCCACCGGAAAACAATAGGGCACATATCGTGCCAAGCAGGAATTGTTTTACATTTCAGTCTCTTAGAAAAAGTCTTCAACAATAAAAATTTCTGACGCACACAAACGGTGCCCGGTACGCACAATTAGAGGGCGGAGTTGCCCGGGGTCATGCCGACCTCCCGGGTGTTTTACCCGACGGCCGATCTCTCACGTAACACATCCGTTTTTATCCTTGTGCCTGATTCGAGCTCACGTACCATGGCTGTCAGGCGGCATTTCTAAAGAGAGAGTGATGGAAAACCCACAACCCGCAGAGACCCTCATGGCGCGGATTCGCGACGTCCTCGGTGGCTTGACCCCCGAACCCCTCATGGAGCGCCTGAACGTTACGCTGCAGGGATTCTTCGAACAATTTCAACTTGTCTCGAAACGGGAACTGGAAGGGCATATCGCCACTATCGAGCAACTGAAAAATACCATCGCCGATCTCGAGCGTCGCATGGCGGAACTCGAACGCCAATAACCCTTGACCAGCCCACAAACTGCCAGCCGTGCGCTGACCCGTGCTCAGAAGGGCATGGAAACACCTCAGATCATCGTGGAAACTCATTTACCCGGTGGTCTTCCCGGTTTCACCCTGGTGGGGTTACCGGAAACCGCCGTGCGCGAAGCGCGCGATCGGGTCAAGTCCGCCATCCAGAACTGCGGAATGAATTTCCCCGCGGGTCGGGTGGTTGTCAATCTGGCACCAGCCGATCTCGTCAAAGAAGGTGCGCGTTTCGATCTCGCCATCGCCATCAGCATCCTCTGCGCGACCGACCAGGTGCCACAAACACGTGCAGCCTGTTACGAGTTCCTCGGTGAACTCAGTCTTTACGGGGAACTTCGCGCAACACGCGGATGCCTCTGTGCCGCTCTGGCCATAACTGAGAACAGGAAACTCATCGTTCCGGCCGCTAATGCCTCCGAAGCGAGTATCGTCAAGGAAGGCGACATGATTCCCATGCAACACCTCATGGATGTTGTCCGGTTGTTACGCGATCCCGAATACCTTCAACCAACCGGCACAGCTGCTTTCAGCACATGTGTTTTGCCGATGCCTCGCCGCCCGGAAGCGGAGCCACTGCAGGAGGTGCTGGGGCAAAAAGCGGCAAAACGTGCCCTGGTCATCGCCGCGGC
>JAPUJX010000087.1 GCA_027295975.1 Gammaproteobacteria bacterium | reverse complement strand
TGATCCGGCGTAATTACCAGCCATCCGGTTCAGAATTACCGCTAATCTCATATACTGGTTGCATGACAGAACCGACACGATGGAATTGTTGGCGGCGCTCTCCTTAGAGCGCGGTGCTTAGTCAGTTACCGCATGCACCTTCGGCGGTAGATCCTCTTTGAATATTGTGCCGCCGGCTGATCGGATAATCGAGCCGGAGGAACCGATGACGACTTCAAATCCGACAATGCTGAGTGGGATATCTCCCTCGGGTCGCCTTACCCTCGGCAACTATCTGGGCGCGATCCGCAATTGGGTCGGGGCTCAGGGGCAATTCGAATGTTTTTTCCCCCTGGTGGATCTCCACGCCATTACGGTCAGGCAGAACCCGGAGACATTCGCGGATCGCTGTCTTGACTTCATCGCCCAATATATCGCCTGCGGGATCGATCCCACCGAAAACGCAATTTTTGTCCAGTCTCACGTACCGGAACATTCGGAGTTGGCCTGGATTCTCAACTGTTATGCGCAGACCGGGGAACTCAACCGGATGACTCAGTACAAAGACAAAAGCCGCCGCAATGTGGAAAACATGAACGCGGGTTTGTTTGGTTATCCGGTATTGATGGCTGCAGACATTCTACTCTATCAGGCCACCCACGTACCCGTGGGCGAAGACCAGAAACAGCATCTGGAATTGACTCGGGATGTGGCAGGCCGTTTCAACAACCTCTACGGGCCGGTATTCACGATTCCCGAACCGCTGATTCCCGCAGTAGGCGCCCGGGTGATGAGTCTTCAAAACCCGACGAGGAAAATGTCCAAATCCGATGAGGTCGAAGGCAACCTCATTGTGTTGCTCGATAGCCCGGATGTGATTTCGCGCAAGTTCAAGCGAGCGGTGACAGACTCTGGTAACGAGATCGTCCAACGGGTAGACAAGCCCGGAATTGCGAACCTGCTCAACATCGCGTCGGCAACGATGAACGTCTCGATTGATTCTCTGGAAGAGCGATACCGGGGTAAGGGATACGGCCAACTCAAATCGGATGTTGCCGATGCCGTCATCGCCCTCCTCGAACCGGTACGACAACGGTATGAGGAGGTCCGTTCAGACAAAAACGGCCTTGAGGACATTCTCGCCGTCGGATCGGAAAAAGCGCGTGCAAAAGCAGCCAAAACCTTAACGGAAGTGCACAGGGTACTCGGATTGATCCCGGCAACGTCTCGGGACAGGACACTGGACAATGGATATTGAATATCGATTAGCGACACCGCCATTCTGCGAGTCTCGGATCGAGGAACTCCTGGAGTTGACCGGGAAGGTATTCGGCAATACGGATGCGGTCGACGGTCCCTGGCGTTTGCGGAACATGCCGGACGTTACCTTGTTGGAGGCGAGGAGGGACGGGAAGCTTGTTGGCTTCAAGATCGGTTACGCGATCACCTCCACTAGATATTACAGCTGGCTGGGCGGGGTCGATCCCGACCATCGTCGACTTGGCATAGCCGGGGAATTGATGACTCGGCAACATGACTGGATTTCACGGAATGGATATGCCAGCGTCGAGACGGGGGTCCAGCAGGAAAATCTGGCGATGACCCGGTTGAATCTGGCCAGTGGTTTTCAAGTGGTTGGAATCCGATTCAAGGATTTGGGCCCGGAAATAACTTACCAGAAGCGACTGAGCAAATGATTGCCTCACGGTCAAACCTCGTTGAGGTGTTGGTAGTGCCCGCGTCGTTCCGGTATCTACCCGTATCCGGGTTCATGACGTAGTTCAAATTTGTTGCAACATAACTTGCGATCGGCAGAAGTTTCGCGCAGTATCCGCGCGCGATCTACGTTTTGGCCTGCCTTCAGCTACCCGTCCGGTTTCGGACGTTTGTTAAAAGACACCCACTACGACCAGGTTGTTCGTTGCCGTGCACGATTTGCGTGGCGTTAATTATGGAGGCCATAAATGGCTATAGGAACTGTTAAGTGGTTTAACCCCGGCAAGGGATTTGGATTCATCCAGCCTGAATCCGGCGAGAGTGACGTATTTGTGCACATCAGCGCGGTGGAACAAGCCGGCATGGGCACTCTGACCGAAGGTCAGCGCGTCAGCTTCGAAGTTGTTACGGAGCGTGGTAAAAAAGCAGCTGGCAGTCTCGCCGCAGCCTGACCACGAGATCATGGCGCTTTTCCAGCGCCTGATTCGGTAGACTAAAGGCGGTCCTTTTTCGGGGCCGCCTTTTTTGTTCACCATCTTTCGCCTTCGGCGTCCATACCCCGGCCGGACGCCTGGGTACGAGCGCGACGGCAATGTGCTGCGGCACGGGATAGATTGCTTCATGACGGACGTTGAGCAGTACAATACCCGTTGTTATGCGGCTGATGTCAGAAGTCGCAATGGGAAATACTATGACGACACCTATTCCTCTCGTTTTGCCTCCCAATACAATCCGGGCTTGCCTCGTTCCTGGTGCGGACATCGAAGTGAAAGAGGTGATAAAGCCCTGCTCGCCTCGGCGAGGGTGGATGAGTGAGACGCCAAAGAAATATATATACCGGTGCATCCCGCTGGCAGCCGCCAATACCATGGGCTGGGAGTTATTCAATCCGATTGATGCGGACGTTCTCTGGAATGGTGCGGATATGAACACCGACATAACGATATCATCGGAGAAACCCGATCGCTTCGGTCCGACTTCACATTTTGGGTGCGGCACGATCACCTGGTATTTGCCTTTCCTCTTTCGAACTTCGTCGGATCTGGGGCTTATTGCGACGGGACCCGCCAATCAGGGTCGTGATGACGCCATCGCGTTGGAAGCATTTATCCGAACTGACTGGCTGCCGTTTCCATTTACCATGAGCTGGCGTTTAACGCGCAAGAACGAAACGATTCATTTTGCCAAGGGTGAACCTATCTGCCGGATCATGCCTTTTCCCATTGCCTTGCTTGACGAGACGAAACTCGAGATCACCGAGTTGCAAGACGATCCCGGGGTCCTTGCCGAGGTAAATGCCTGGGGACAGAACCGTCAGGCGAATGTTGCGAAACAACAAGCCGATGCCGCGCGCTGGGTTGAGACGGGCGAGAAGCCCACAGGTGAAGGCGTTTGGAACGGACAATATGTTGCCGCAAAGGGAAAATCGGCTGAGGGATTTCAACCGCATCAGACTGTCTTTTCCTGCAATCCGGCAGTTGATAAAAGGCAATGAGAGCCCTCGAAGAGCAACCATAGGGATTTCGGACAATCCGTTTTAGAACAGGGC
>JAPUJX010000086.1 GCA_027295975.1 Gammaproteobacteria bacterium | reverse complement strand
TTGGCCTTGCCATAGGCGGTCAGTGGCCAGTCGGCGAGCAAATCACCGTCGCCGCTGTACAACTTGAACTGATAGCGGATCCATACTTCGTAGTAGTCGCTGCGCGTCTGCGAGGGTATGGAAAATTGTACTTCTTCGATGTTGGGAACCAGCACGCCGTCCAGGTCTGCCGAGGGTGATTGCGGGTCGGCGACGAACGCCATCTGGTCGAACATGCCGGTGAGCAGGTTTTTGAACATGGGTCGCTGGGCATCGCCCAGGTTGATGCTCCAGTTGCCGGCGGATTCGATCTTCTCCGAGTGCACGTACGCCTGCAGATCGGGATTCAGGTGCACCCCCATTCTGAGCGGAAGCCTTTCCACGAGCGGCACAGGAAGATCCGTGGGCACGGCAATACTGGCACCACTGCAACCGGTCATTGTGCTCACCGCCAGCGTCAGGACCAAGGCCCGCGCGATTTTCCAACGCAATCCTCCGCAACCTGGCTCTTTCGAGCGGGCGCACGTCGAATTTTCACACGGGCGCCTTATTACCAAGATCGATACCTTCATGAGATCCTGCCCCCTTCGTTGGCTTCGTTGAGCCCCTTCAAGCGTGCCAGCTCCTTTTGCCCCAGTGCCTGCCCGCGAGCGCGGACCCATGGGCATGCTGCCAATCCTGATTATTTCCACTACGGCTACTCACCCTTGGTGGCTTCCATAGTTTCGGCGGTTTCCAGCTTCGGGAAATACGCGAACTGGTGACGGTAGGTTTGGTTGAACTTCGCCATGGACCGCCCCTCCACCAGCGCAGGCCGGTAACGGGACAGGCGCAGGCTTTTGCGGACACGGAAATCCATCAGTCCCTGCGGTTCCGCGCCGATGGTTTTCAACGATCGCGCGTATCCCGTTTTGGAGATCTTATATGCCACCTCGACGAAACCCTCCTTGCGTTCGCCGCGCATACCCAACGGCGGCACGCGTGGATCCTGTGGGGCGGGAAAGTACAGGAGTTTGGGCTCGGCAAAAAAGTCAGCCACTGCGAACCCTTCGGCTTCTGAGAGCATGGCGTAGACGTCGTCATAGAGTGGAAAAGCGCGCCGGGTCTTATCGAAGAGCAGATACCAGTCGGCCAGGTCCAGCATCGCCTCGGCCAGCACCACCGGGTTGAGGTCAGCGTCATCGCGGTGAATCTGGATGATCTGCTGCAGGGCCCGCTCCCCGGCGGGAAAATCGTTCACCGAAATCGGACCCGAGTCACCCTTCGAAACATAGAAAGGGGGAAACCTTTCCAGACGATAGGTGCGCGCGATCCCCTGATAGGCGGGTATCGCGATAGCGGAGCCTTGTTTGCCGTTCGCCGACAGGATGCTCACGGCATGCTCATAGAGCGCCCGTGCCGAAAATATGTCCTGCGTTGCACCGTACCACTCGGCCAAGTGATACACCCCCGGCAACAGCTCCTCATCGTGGGGTCCATGGACACGAGTCAACACATGGTATGCGTATTCCTCTCGATCGTTCGCATCGCTCAAATTGCCCAGCGCTTTGTAGGCATTGGCTTCCCGATAAACGATCTCGATCTGGGCGCTGGAATTGAGACCGTCATTCACGCGGCTCAAGTGCACCGCGCGCTGATAGTGGTCCAGAGCGCCATTGTAATCGCCGCTTCCGACCTTGGCGTCTCCCAGCAGCGTCAGAGGACGTATGAGTTCGGGACTGTAGCGATGGGACGAGCGTTCCACGGCTCCGATCTGCTTCTCCAGCCATAAGATCGGATAATCGTATTCCTGAGCCTGGATCTGCGCTTCTATCGACTCCAATGCAGAATATTCTTCGGCGAGAATTGCCTCGATGCTCTCCTGGCCGCGCGCCAGTGCAGAGGCGAGGACCAACGCCAGAGTCGCTAAGACTAGTATTTTACTTCTGGGCATGAGTCTGTACGAAGGATAGCGGTGCGGTCAAACCGCTGATTGATCCGCCGTCGTCGGTCGCGTTCTTCCTCGGTGTAATAGCTAGCACTCGCACATTTGACGCAGAGAGATCCAGTTCGTTACAGATGTCGTCTAAAGAAAGCTCCTACACGTCGCGCCGGTCGATCACCCGGCGTGCTTTGCAGGCGTTTCCGGTGCTTGCTGCCCAAGAAAACGATTCGCTCACACGATGGTTAGATGACCGTCCGATGTATTGGGCTATGACATTTTGACGCACGGAGGCTGCATACAGCCCCATTCATCGGGCACCACTTTGTAATTCCTGACAACAAAGAGGTTCCAGGTGTTTCGCGCATCGATCCGCAAGCGCCTAGCGAGCGCTCTTGCGGCGGCCCGGAGCATCGTATCGATGGGTACGAAGCACTGGCCGAGTGCTCAGAATGCGCGCCGACACTGGCAAGCATGGCGAAATCGGTCGGTGGCGGCCATCCACCGGAACGCGAGCAGAAGCGCGGTCCAGACGCGCGTGGGCAATACTCCGGTCGCGAACCGGGCCTTCGTCGCATCGAGTCGTGGAGTCTGAACGTGGGTCATCAAAATATCACTAGCGCTCTCATCGTTAGACCCGGTTCAACCTTGAAGTTCGGCTGTGTGCCTCTAGGTGCGAGCAGCAGACCATGTCCGACAGTCTTTAGCTGAACAATGCGACGCCGTCACCGAACCATTCTAAATCACGCGGTCGTATCTCATGGTTTTGGAGCACCGGAGGCTGGAGAGAGCGTACGCGGCCCCTGTGCTCCGACCGAACCGAGTTACACAAACAAGGATAGAGATGAAATGAAGCGATTTGTATTTGTGGCGTTTATCACGAGTGGAGTTCTCTTCGGGCATGGCGTTGGCTTTGCTGAGGAACGTATCATTGAGGAGATCGTCGTTACGGCGACCAAACGAGAGCAGTCCATTCAGGACGTGCCGATTGCGGTGACCGCCATCCTCGGGGAGGACCTGAGGGCCCGCGGTGTTCAAGACCTGCAGGATCTACAGAACGTCGCGGCGAGCTTAAGCGTTTACGACAGCAACAGCTCATCGAATGGGGGCACGCTGCGAATACGCGGGGTAGGGACCACGGGGAACAATGCCGGGCTTGAAGCTGCGGTAGGAACGTTTGTCGACGGTATTTACCGCAGTCGATCCGGCCAGGCGTTTACCGACCTCCTGGATGTCGAACGCGTTGAGATTCTGCGCGGGCCGCAGGGCACCTTGTTCGGCAAGAACACGTCGGCCGGTGTGTTGCACATCATTACCAAGGAACCGGAGTTCGAGCAAAGTGGCCACGTTTCTCTGAGCGCTGGATCACTCGACACGCGCCGCGCGGATGGTTCGTACACGGGGGCATTGATTGACGACATCCTGGCCTTCCGGCTTTCCGGGAGCATCAACAATCGAGACGGCTACTACGAGGACCTGGATTCGAGTGACGAGTTCGCCGAACGCGACCGTTGGACGATCAAGGGACAGCTTTTGTGGGTGCCTTCAGATGACCTGGAGGCGCGGCTGATCGTTGATGTATCGGAGCGAAACGAGTCCTGTTGCCCGGCAACGTTTCGATCGCTCGGCCCTACGGCACCAATCATTCAGGCGCTGGGGGGAAATCCGGCCATTTCCTTCAACGACGATGATGTCACCGTGGGCACCAACTTCGATCCCTTCGAGAACATCGATGAGTACGGAGTTTCTCTGGAGGTCGACTGGGCGATCAACGGCTGGACGCTGACGTCGATAACCGGCTATCGCAACTTTGAAGCCGAACGCGGCCAAGACGTCGACTTTACCAACGCAGACATTTACCTGCCTGGCAACACCGAAGAGAAGTTCGAGAACTTCAGCCAGGAGCTCCGCTTGATTGGTACGACCGGTGACTTCGATTGGTTGGTGGGAGTGTATGGGTATACGGAGGACCTGGACAACTCCGGCCGGTTTCTCGAGCTGAGCAGCCAGGGGCCTGAGTTTTTCGATCTGTTACTCGGCGGGACCGGGGCGGTCGGGAGACTGCTCGATGTCGGTGACGGCCTGCGCGGTGCATTCGATCAGGAGACCGATGGCTGGGCGATCTTCACCCACAACACCTGGCACGCAACCGACCGTCTGGACCTGACCGTCGGCGTGCGCTATTCAAACGAAGATAAGGATGGTTCGAGCGTCATCAACGGTACCGGTGGCACGGATCAGGTCGTGAACAACTGGCCTTGTGCAAACCTCGCAATTCCGACGTTCTGCAACAATGCCGGGTTCGACAGCAGCACGGACGAGGAAGAGTTTACCGGTACGGTGAGTGCTGCCTATCAGATCTTCGAGAACACGAACGCCTACGCAAGCTATTCCCGTGGCTACAAGACGGG
>JAPUJX010000085.1 GCA_027295975.1 Gammaproteobacteria bacterium | reverse complement strand
TGGTATCGTCTTTCGAGAATACCCGTCCGACTATACCTCGAGCCAGAACATCCACACTTGCCGCCGCGTTTTGTGTCGTGTTCATCTACTTTCGCCTCTCATTAAGCATCGAGTTCAATATAGCCCTACACCTGCGGTGTTAACCGAGAACCAGCTATCAATATACATTCCGCTAACAAGTTCACAACGGCTTGGTCAGTGCTCCGATTGGCGTGGGTTGGGAGACGCTTCGATTGCGCGAACCAGGAGACCGAGAATCTGCGCCACGATTCGCCGCTCGACTGCTTCGTCATACCCATCAACACTCGGCGTGTGAATGTGGCCGATAGGAAAATCAGCCAGCAAACGCTGATGCAGCAGAATGCTACGATAGGAAATTTCGTTGGAGAGGTAACCGCCGCCCGAGCCGCTTACGGACGTCTGGTCAGCGAGTTCGCGCAAAGCTTTCGCTGCAAACGCGCCTCGCTCGAGCGTGCGGACTTGCCGGTTGTCCACGACGGGCCAAGCGCCGATGGCGCGTAACATGGAGTGGGTGGGCAGCGAGAATTCGACAAATTCCGGACCGTCGAGCAGCGTTGTTCCGAGATGTGGGATGAGCGGATTTTTCGAGTCGGCGCCGGTAACGACATTCCTGTTGTCGCCCGCGATCGCCGAGCGACGGAGTCCGGGAAATCGTTCGAGATCAAATCCGCTTCGGCCCATGCTGATGGTCACCATCAACGCGAGGTGATTAGCGCGAAAGTGCGGGGTAAGAAAATCTTCGATGATTCCGAGATCAAAGTCCTCGAACCGCACCGGCATGGTGGCCGCCTCGATCCTGGCTGGCACAGCGCCGTGATTGAGGGTTTTTCCGTCGAGCATCAGCGCTGCCAGCCCGGAAGGATTGCTTTGCGAGACGTTTTGATCCAGCCGGAAAGGATCGAAACCCGTAATCAGGATCTTGAGCGTGCCGTTTTCCGGGAAATGTATGTCGCGAAGACCACGCGAGTGTTGTTCCAACAGCGACAGCAGTGACGCTAACTCTGAATTGTACTCCGGCGATTCCAGCGACTCCCGTTGCAGGTTCTCCCGCAGAGAGACCCGCAGTGCCAGTCGCCCCCAGTAGAGCGCACGATCGTCTGCGAGTGCGGTGGTGCTGTCTGTTACGGCTCGTTGCCAGAGCGCGCGAGCGATTCGGGCCACCAGTGCCGAGCGCATGGCTTTCGTATTTGCCGCCGGCAGGCTCGCGGACAACTCTTCCGCGAATCTCTGGTAGCGGGTTACCATGTTGGCGTTTGCGAAGCGGGCTTTGGAGATCCGCAGTTCTTCAACGTCGGGGGAAGACGCGAAGATGGGCATCGACAGGAAAAGCGCAATGAGCACGCCGGATGGGTACTTGCTTCTCAAGCGCACCTCGCGAGGAAAAGTGAGTTGCATTATGTCGACGCGAGCGGTGAAAATTCCAGTATTGGAATATATCCGTAAACGCCCATGAACGCGGAGATTCTCTCGAGTGACTCTTAGTCGCCGCCGGGCAATCGCAGCCGGCTGGCTGGCGATTATCGGCTTTACCCAGCGAACGGTCCGAAGTGCGACCGAAGCGGAACAGACGGGTTTCCTCGACTTGAACGATACCGTCGCCTTTCCGATGGATACGCTCAACGATCGTTGGGATCTCGTGAAATTCGACGCCGAGTTATCCACCGGGAAAGGTGACAAACGGCTGCAAGGCGTGTTGCTGAAGACGGGTGTCGATGTTGCCGGTTGCGGTGATTTGAGGGCGTTGTGCACGATCTGCCCCCACGAGGTTTGCGCCGTGGAATTCGTCGAGGACAGCAACGGGTTCCGGAACGTATCCGACGTGGTTACCGGGCAACCGCTGTTTGTCTGTCCGTGTCACTTTTCGGTGTTTGATCCCATGGCGGACGGTGCGGTGATAGGAGGGCCGGCCCACCGTGGGTTATACGCTTTTGCGTTCGAATTATCGGACAATGAGATTCGCATAACCGGTATCGAAGCAGGCGTTCTGGACCTGTTATCCTAGGGTCTCCCTAGCCAGGGGAACGTCCGAACGGGGGAAAATCATGATACTCATCAAACTACTGGTGATCATCGCAGGTGTCGTCTCGATTGGCGCACAGGCCAGTCAGCAGAAACTCTATGTGTTGAGCAGTCTCGGTAACGATGTCACCGTCATCGATGTTGCCAGCAACAAAATCATCGGAACCATCGAGGTCGGGGATCGTCCCCATGGCATTGCGGCGCCGCGCTCTCAGGACGTGCTCTACATTGCCACCGAGTTCGACAACGGTCTGGCCGTGATTGATCCAGCCAGGGATGTCGTGGTCAAAAAGTACAACATTTTCGGCAACCGGCCCAATGAGATCGACGTCACCTCGGACGGGCGTTATGTGTATCTACCAATTCTCGGGCACGGGGTTTACGAGGTTTTCGATACCATGTCCGAAACCATTGTTGCGCGCATCGCTACCAACGGATTCCCGCATAATGCAGTTATCTCCCCGGACGACAGATTCGCCTACCTCTCTGCCATGGATCGAGGGTTGGCACCGGCTGAACTGTTGTCCGAACGCGGACTTCCGACGACGCTGAACGACAAGATCTACGTCGTGGACGTGGCGACGCACAACATCGTGGCGACCATCCCCACGGGTGATGCGCCGCGGCCCATTGCCATCAGCCCCGATGGGAACTGGCTGTATGTCAACGTGGACGGGCTGCAGGGATTTCTAGTTCTCGATCTGGTGAAACGTGAGCAGGTGGCGCGAGTTACCTATGAACTCACCACCGAAGAGCAGGCGATCGTAAGCCGTTCCCATGGCCTCATCGTTACCACCGACGGAAAGGAGGTTTGGGCATCTGACGTCAATCTTGGTCTCGTATTCGTTTTTGACGTTACCCGGCACCCGCCGAAGCAGGTGGCGCGGTTGGACAACGGAGCCCCCGTTTATTGGATGGCGATCACCCCGGACGGCAGGACAATTTATATATCCAGCGCTCCGGGCGATGTTGTTACCGCCTACGATGTGCGAACGCGGGTAAAAACCCACACGATTCAACTGGAGAAAGGCAAGTCGCCGAAACGTATGCTGGTGCTGGACGTGCCTGGCTGAATGGCTTAAGTCAACTCACGTGGCGTAAGGGTACGGTGTGCTCGTCGAAGTCCAGGTACTCGCGAGGCTCCTGTCTGAGTTTTTCGAGCACCTCTTCCATGGCCAGAACCCAGTGGGAATTATCCACCTCGTTTTCTTTTTCGAGGGCCAGAGACCGATCCTGCTCTGGAATTTCATCCGGGTTATCGAATTCTTCGGTCACTTCGACTTCGGGCAGGGATTTAGGCTCGTCGGCGATTGGGACTTCTGGGTCCGCGGCTTCGGTGTCCGCATCGGCGATTTCGATGTCTGCGTCGGGGATTGGGACTTCCGGGTCGGCGATTTCGACGTCTGCGTCGGCGATTTCGACGTCCGCGTCGGCTGCGATCGCGTTGGTAAGCGGTGCTTCGAGCAGCGTATCAGCCGCCAGATCCCCGCATAACACACTCGCGCTCCTGGCGAGTTGCCGGTGCAGGTCCACGTAGGAATCGTTCAGCGTTTTGAACTTCTGGGCGGTTTCGCCGAACTGGACGATTACCGACGCGAGGTTTTCGTCCAGTTCGGCCTGCTTGGCCTGTAGCTGGGATTGCAATTCCCGGGTTTTACGTCCCGTTCCGGAGGCCCGGGCGATAAAAAACCCAACGGCTGCGGCAAGCAAGCCCCCAGGCACGAGGAGGAGAGTCCAAACCAGTGTATCCATTTCTGTCCGGCCATATTTTGTCGGCGGCATGATACGCCCAGGCATTTGACAACGCACCATCGGGAGGCCGGTAATAGGTTATCGGGGGTGTTTTTTGCCCACGAATTCGAGTTTATGTGACGCACCTCCAGACTCCCTGCTGGCACCATCTCTCAACTCACTTCAATTCGGGGGAAAAATCGGCAATAAAATCGGCAATAAAATCGGCGATAAAGGCTGACGGAGGCGGTATTGGGTCAAGTTTTGGGGAGAAAGGTAACGTTTTTGCGGTTATACTGCGCGGCTCGAGCCATAGAGGATTTGATCAGATGAGACGTCTTTCTGTCTTGTTTGCGCTATTGCTGGCCTCGGCCGCGGTATCTGCGCTGACTCCCAACGACCATGTCGATAACTTCCGGCTGTTTGACCATGCCGGCCAATCCCATGAACTGTATTACCTGTCCGACGCAAAAGCGGTCGTGTTCATGGTGCAGGGAAATGGTTGTCCCATAGTCCGCAACGCGCTTCCGCGATTGAAAGAGATCCGGGATACCTTCGAATCCCAGGGCGTGGAATTCCGCATGATCAATGCAAACCTGCAGGACAACCGGGAGTCCATTGCCAAGGAAGCGGAAGAATTCGGTATGGATATACCGATTCTGATCGACGATACCCAAATCATCGGTGAATCCCTTGGCCTGGTGCGGACCGGCGAGGTATTTGTGCTGG
>JAPUJX010000084.1 GCA_027295975.1 Gammaproteobacteria bacterium | reverse complement strand
CCGAACGACTTCAGTCCCGGGGGGTGCTCGACAAGGCCGGGGGCCTCGCATACCTGGGAGAATTAGCGGAAGGGACTCCGGCTGCGAGCAATGTCGTGGCGTATGCACACATCGTCGGCGAACACTCCACTTTGCGCCAACTCATCGGCGCGGCAAACCGTATCGCGGAGTCCGCGTTCGCTCCGGAAGGCAGGCCGAGCGGCGAACTACTCGACTTGGCGGAGCAGGAGGTGTTTCGCATAGCCGAAGGCCGCATCAAAGAAGGCGGCCCGGAAAAGGTCCCGGCGCTTCTCACCCGGGCGGTAGAGCGCATCGAGAAGCTCTACACGTCGCGCAACCCCATCACCGGCCTGGCGACGGGTTTCGACGATCTGGACAAGAAAACGGCGGGTCTGCAGTCCGCGGATCTCATCATCGTGGCCGGCCGCCCCTCCATGGGTAAAACGGCCCTCGCCATGAACATGGTGGAGCACGCCATCATGGAGGGCGAAGGCACGGTCCTCGTGTTCAGCATGGAGATGCCGTCCGAGCAGCTTGTGCTGAGAATGTTGTCTTCGCTTGGCCGTATTGATCAAACAAGGTTGCGAACGGGCGACATGCACGAAGACGACTGGCCCCGGTTCACTTCGGCGGTGAGCCAGTTGAAAGACAAACCTCTCTACATTGACGACACCCCGGCGCTGTCGCCGAACGACTTACGCACCCGTGCTCGTCGAGTTGCCCGGGAATGTGGTGGCCTCGGTCTCATCGTGGTGGACTATCTGCAACTCATGCGCGGCTCCACAAAAGCGGAGAACCGCACCAACGAGATCTCGGAAATCTCACGCTCGTTGAAAGCCATTGCCAAGGAACTCCGCTGCCCGTTGATTGCCGTGTCACAACTCAACCGAGCGTTGGAAAGCCGCACGAACAAACGGCCCCTCATGGCGGACCTCAGAGAATCGGGCGCCATTGAACAGGATGCCGATCTCATCCTGTTCATCTATCGAGACGAGGTCTACAACGAGGAATCCGAAGACAAGGGTATTGCGGAGATCATCATCGGCAAACAGCGCAACGGCCCGATCGGCAGCCTGCGACTGTCGTTCATCGGCAATCTCACGAAATTCGAGAACCTCGCCCCCGATCGCTACAACGACTACCAGCCTTTCAGCTAAATTACCCGTTGTGGCGAAGAACAAAACCAAAACGGCATACGTGTGCAGGGAGTGTGGTGCCGAGCACATGAAATGGCAGGGTCAGTGCGCAACGTGCAACGAATGGAATTCTCTCGGACGAGTAGATATCGGCCCGATTGCCGAAGCCGTCGGCTACAGCGGTACCGTGGCGGAGGTTACCCGACTCGCCGAGGTCCAGGCCGAGGAGTCGGAACGTCTGACCACGGGGTTCGGTGAGCTGGACCGGGTTCTGGGTGGTGGTCTCGTGCCGGGTTCCGTCGTGCTGATCGGAGGCGACCCCGGCGCCGGTAAGAGTACGTTGCTGTTACAGGTCTGCAGCCGCCTCGCCCTGGCCCATGCGGTTCTCTATGTTTCCGGCGAGGAGTCGCTGCATCAGCTGGCACTGCGCGCACGGCGCCTGGAACTGCCGGTGGACAATCTCCACGTGGCCGCGGAGACGCGCGCGGAAAGTATCGCACGGCTGATCGGGGACAACGTCCCGAAAGTAGTGGTGATAGATTCCATTCAGGTGATGCAGCTCGACGCCATCGACAGCACCGCTGGAAGTGTTGCCCAGGTGCGGGAATGTGCGGCATTCTTCACCCGGATCGCGAAGCAGACGGGTACGGTCGTCATCCTCGTCGGCCACATCACCAAGGAAGGCGGCCTCGCCGGACCCAAAATGCTCGAACATATGATCGACTGTTTCATGATGCTCGATAGCCCGCCGGGTAGCCGTTATCGCACCTTGCGTGGCCAGAAAAACCGCTTCGGTGCGGTGAACGAACTCGGCGTGTTTGCGATGACCGAAAGGGGCATGAAAGAGGTAGCCAACCCCTCGGCAATCTTCCTGCAGAGAGGCGATCTCGACTCCCCGGGAAGCGTGGCTACCGTTATCTGGGAAGGAACTCGGCCGTTGCTTGTGGAGTTACAGGCGCTGGTTGATCAAATACAGACCGGTTATCCGAAGCGCGTCGCGGTGGGTCTCGACCAGCAGAGGCTTGCCATGCATCTGGCCGTGTTACATCGCCACTGCGGTATCACCCTTGCCGATCAGGATGTTTTTGCCAACGTCGTTGGCGGTATACGGATCTCGGAAACCGGCGCGGACCTGGCAACGCTGCTCGCGGTGTTGTCGTCATTCAGGAACCAGGTGCTGCCGAAAGATCTCATCGTTTTTGGCGAGATTGGCCTCACCGGCGAGGTGCGGCCGGTCGCCAATGGTGAGCCACGGTTGCGCGAAGCCCGAAAACATGGCTTTCATCAGGCCATCGTGCCTTTTGCGAACCGCCCGAAGAGGGTGCTCGACGGCATGGTGGTTCATGGCGTGAAGAGTTTGAACTCGGCGTTGGAAGTTATTGCGTCGATGTAATCCGGGACTCGTGCCGGGCGTTACCCGGGCCGACCCATGAAGCTCCACTTGCGGGAAGCATTCTTCATCACGAGAGCAACATGAGAACATGAGGGGAACGATATGCACGAGTTGAAAACCGCGGTTTTTGGGCTGCTGGTAGCCGCCATGGCGGTGGCCGAGGCTGCCGACGAAGGGGCGATCAAGAATCTGACCGGTTTTGTTGATGCCAACCGGCAACTCGCGCTGGAAACATCTCTGGTGGAAAGTCTGTCGGCGACCGAACTCGATGCCTGGAGCAAACGCCTTTCGGCGCACGCACACCATGCGGGGTCTCCTTACGGCAGGGAAAATGTCCGGTTCATCGCCGAGCTTTTTCGATCCTGGGGATACGACGTTGTCATAGAAGCGTTCGATATTCTGTTACCCGTACCGAAAGAACGCGAACTCGTGCTGGAAGGCCCAAGGGGTTACCGCGCTACGCTAATCGAAGATGTGCTGGAGGAGGACGCCAGCAGCGCCGAGCGGGATGAGGTGTTGCCGCCCTACAACGCTTTTTCGAAAGACGGCAATGTCCGGGGGGAACTGGTGTTCGTGAACTACGGAATCCCCGAGGACTACGAGATGCTCGAGCGTTACGGTATCGATGTCACGGGCAAAATCGTCATCGCCAAATATGGCAAATCCTGGCGTGGCATCAAACCGAAGCTCGCGGCTGAACATGGGGCCATTGGCGCGATCATCTACTCCGACCCGGCTGACGATGGTTATATCCAGGGTGATGTTTATCCTGACGGCCCGTTCAAGAACGACAGCGGCGTGCAACGCGGCTCGGTGATGGATATGCCCCTGTATCCGGGTGATGTGCTCACCCCGGGGGAACCCGCCATCAAGGGAACGAGGCGTTTGAAGGTAACGGCCGCACCAACTATCAGCAAAATACCGGTGTTGCCGATCTCGTATCGCGATGCGCTGCCGCTGTTGAAAGCGCTCGGCGGCGAGGTCGTTCCGGCGGGGTGGAGCGGTGCCTTGCCGATCACCTATCACATCGGCCCCGGACCCGCCCGGGTGAAGCTCAGGCTCGTGTTCGATTGGCAGCGCATAACCATTGAGAACGTGATTGCCCGTCTCGAAGGAGCCATATATCCCGATGAGTGGGTTATCCGCGGTAATCACCACGACGGTTGGAACCACGGCGCTTCAGATCCGGTCTCCGGGCTGGTGGCATTGTTGGGCGAAGCCAAAGGGGTGGGGATGTTGGCCGCGGAAGGTGCACGACCGGCCCGCACGGTGATTTATGCAGCCTGGGATGCGGAAGAACCCGGGCTCATCGGCTCGACGGAATGGGTGGAGAAATATCGGCGTGAACTCGACGACAAAGCGGTAACTTATCTCAACACCGACGGCAACGGTCGCGGTTTTGTCTTCATCGGTGGCAGTCATACTCTGGAAGGTTTTTTCAATGAGGTAATGGCCTCCGTAACAGATCCCCAAACCATGGTCTCGCTTGCCGAACGACGACGGGCCATGTTGTCGGTAACCGGGGACGAAAAACAGCGCAAGGAACTCGAGAACCGTGAGGATCTACGCATTGCCCCGTTGGGCTCGGGTTCCGACTACACCCCGTTTCTGCAACACCTTGGCATCGCCTCCGCCAACTTCGGTTTCGGCGGTGAGAGCTCACACGGCAGTTACCACACGCTCTACGACACCTACCAGCACTACACGCGTTTTCGCGATCCGGGTTTTGCCTATGCGGTGACCCTGGCCGAACTGACTGGGCGTACCACCCTCAGAATGGCGAACGCGCGGGTTTTGCCGTTTCGTTTCGGTGGACTCGCCGACAGCCTCGAGTTGTACCTCACCGAACTGGAGGCACTTGCGCAAACCCAACGTGACGAAGCGAAACGAAACAACAGGCTCCTCGAGGAGAATTCTTACGGGCTGGCTCTGGACGCCACCAAATCCTTAGGCGCGCCGAAAGCCCTGCCGAAGGTGCCGTTTTTCAATTTCGCGCCGTTGAAAAACGCCCTCGCGGAAATAGAGGAATCGGCAACCGCCCTGGATAAGGCTCTCGACGGCGGCAATCTCGACGATGTTGATCTGACCGTTCTCAACCGTCACCTCTACCAGAGCGAACGCAAGCTGACCTCCTCCGAAGGTTTGCCCGGTCGTGATTGGTACCGGCATCAAGTTTATGCACCGGGTTTCTACACCGGTTACGGGGTGAAAACCCTGCCTCGAGTCCGCGAAGCCATCGAAGCAAAACTTTACGACGAAGTTGACCATCAGATCGCGGTAACCGCCGGGGTACTGGAAGGTTTTGCCGAGCACCTTGAGGCAACGCGGGCGTTGATCCCCTGACCGCTGTGAATGGGTTCTTTGGGTTCTTGTGCGAGCGGCGTCTGGAATGATTGTCGATGGCAACCGCGTTCAGGGTGGGGAAGCTCAAATTGCGCCTACGCTCAGTCATTCCATGATGCCCTCATTACGCGAACTTGC
>JAPUJX010000083.1 GCA_027295975.1 Gammaproteobacteria bacterium | reverse complement strand
ACCGTAACCAACGCGGCTGATGAACCGGTGCTCGACGAAATTCAGACGAGCATCAACCGATGATGAAACTATCGGACATCAACGTCGGCGACGAACTACCGCTGCGGGAGCATACGGCCAGCAACGTCAGTCTCTTTCTGTACAACGCCGCCGTGTGGAACGCTCACCGCATTCACTACGATGAGGCGTACACCACCGGCGTCGAACAACATCCGCAAATCGTAATCGACGGACCACTGCAGGGGGACTGGTTGAGCCAGTGCGCGTTGAACTGGGTGGGTGATGCCGCCAGGCTGACAAACTTCAGTTACAGCAACCGCAAAGCCGCCTACCTCGGCGAAACGCTGACCACGGGCGGCAGAGTGACTGCCGTTGACGTCGAAAACGACAGCGTTAGCGTTGAGCTATTTGTCAGCAACGCCAAAGGCGAAGTGACTACGCCGGGAACCGCGGTTCTTCGGTTCGATTAGCGGTTGATCCAATCCGGCCCACTCCATGAGTAGTGCCGATGGCATTAAAATGGAATACGGGCCGGTTTTACAACCACCCTTTCTCACCTGCGATACGGGCGGCGTCCACGCGATTCGTCGCATCCAGCTTGCTTATCGCCTCGGAAACGTAGTTGCGCACCGTACCCTCATGTAAACCCAGTTCCCCGGCAATTCGAGCATTACTCCAACCCTCGGCGCAAAGTTTGAGTACCTGCCGCTCGCGCTCGCTGAGGGGGTCGGGTTCGCTCCACGCCTGTGCGGCAAGCGCCGGGTCGATGACTCGCCCGCCAGCGTACACCGTGCGTATCGCGTTCGGTAACACGTCACCCGGAGAGTCTTTGAGAAGATAACCACGTACGCCCGCATCCAACGCGCGGCGTAAATAACCCGACCGTGCAAAGGTTGTAATGATGATGACGCCCCTCGCCAGCCGTCCGTCGCGAATGCGTTCCGCCAACTCGAGCCCCCCGAGTTCGGGCATCTCGATGTCCGTCAGGACGATATCGGGGGCAGCCGTCTTCGCCAACTCGAGGGCTTCCTTGCCATTTTTCGCCAGGGCAACCACTTCGAGATCATCCTCGAGATCGATCAACGTCCCCAACGTACTCAATAACATGCCCTGGTCTTCGGCGATCAGGACGCGAATCACGAGCGTTACGCCACGTCTTTGACGGTGCCGTCATCGATGTTCCTGGGCCCGATGAGGCTCGGCAAACGGACTCTGACCGATGTGCCCGACGCGCTATCGATCTGCATCGAGCCACCGAGCAACTCAACCCGCTCACGCATGCCGGTTAGTCCGGCACCTTCGACGAACGTGCCACCCGCACCGTCGTCGGTAACCTTGAGTTCTACCGCTTCTTCCACGCTTACGAGTTCGACCTCACAAACGGTGGCGTCCGCGTGTCGGATCACATTGGTGATCGTCTCCCGCAAAACCATGGCCAGAACGTTGGCGATCTGGCTGGGCGCTTTTGTCGCTTCTTCATCGATCTCGAAGCTCGACTTCACGTTGGCCGTATACAGCGCCGATCGGGCGTTATCGAACTCTTCGACAATGCCGGCCTTTCGATAACCTTGAACCGCTTCCCTGACCTGTCCCAGGGCCTCCCGGGAGATTCGTTCGATCTCCTCGACTTCCCGATGCGCTCGAGCGGGATCGCGATGGATCAGCTTCGCCGCCACACGTGCCTTCAAAACACTAACGGACAGCGTATGCCCCAACAGATCATGTAAATCGCGGGCAATTCGCTCGCGTTCGGCAACCTTGGCCAAACGTTCGATCTCCGATTGTTTACGCCGAAGCAGTTCGTTTGTTCTGTTCGTCTCCGACCAGTGAATGCAGTAACCGCCGAACACGACGGTAAAAAGTGTGGTCGTAGCCCAGAAGCCGAGGCTCAAACCGAACACCATAACCTCAATGGCGATCGCCACCGTGATGATTGCCAACGCGGCCAGCGACCAGGACGAACGCCCGAGAAAACCGACGGTTGCACCGGCATAACCAAAAAACAAGCAGGCGGTGGGGTTCAGCGGCGTCAACACCACGCCCATCAACGTCAGACCAGTGAGCGGTATCACCGCTTTTACGCCGGATAAACCGAATATCCACCAGAACATCGGCAGGAAGACCGTTATCGCCCCCCAGATGAGCCACCAGTCCAGAGCCGACGCTCCCGTCAGGTAGCCGTTGAGCGGCAGCAGGAGCAGCGGACCCAGACAGAGCAGTCGAAGTGTCTGTTTTGATGCGAACGCCATAACAACCTCCATGACGAGGATACGCCATTGTCCCCGGCTGCGTCCCTGACAAATGTCATGTTCCCCGGCTGACGAACTTCACTGGTGTAAATATGAAAGTCCCGGACAATGTCTCGAGGTAATCCGTAAAACGAGAGGATTCGAACATGAAACAATCCGACCCACTCGAGTTAGTCGAACCCGGATCGCTGGCCCGGCCGGGGCCGGTCGGACGCCTGGTGCGTCTCGGGCTCGGCGTTATGTGTCTTCTGGGGCTCTGGAACGTCACCGGCAATATCAAGGCGGTCATCGCGGCACCCGTTGTGGTCATGATGAATCCTTATTTCGCTGCCCTGATCCTGTTGTGCTTCTGGCTGATCAACTATGTGGTCAACATAGGTTTCTCCAAAAACTGGGGTCGACGGCCCGCTTACCTGTCCCTCGCCGGGTTCCTCATCCTGGCTTTATTGGGATTCGTCATCAACGGCGAATTCGATAGTCTCATTCTGGGCGTACCGCTGTTTGCATGGCTCGCCTACTTTTATGGTCACCTCGGCATCTCCTTCGTGCTGGCTGGGGCTCTTGCGACTCCAGGGTGTGAAATGCGCGGGATACCCGAACTCGTCGGGTTGATCACGGGACGCGCTGCCGCGGAACACCACTGTCCAACATCCTTCATCACCCGACTGGATGAATGGGAACAGCGCAGGGTCACGGCATGACGACGTCATCGTTCTCGAACAAGGAATTTGAAATGTCTGAACAAACATCGGTTACCGTTGCCACGATCAAGAGCAGGCCGATCGGGCGCATCCTGCGTTTCGGTATGGGCGCATTCATGTTAGCCCTCGTCGTCCCGGAAATTATCCAGGCTTCCTGGAGGACCAACGGCCTGGTCGTGGCCGTAATCGCCGGGTTGATTGCCGGGTACACGGCCATCCACCTCGCCGTCTGGCGGTTAGCACCGAATCTCAATCGTTGGCTGGGAGCGGTTATCGCAGTAACACCGGTTGCTCTACTGTTCGTTTTTGGCGGCACTATCGGACAGATTGCCAGCGTTGCCTACGTCGGTGGCTCGCTGCTCATAGACAGCATCAACGGCGACGCGGGATGTGAAGTCATGGCCGTACCGGCATTGCTGCTCAAGAAACGCACCCATCTGGCCTGCCTGCTTTTTTCTCCCCTCGACTGGCTGGAAGACAAGTTGTTCGCGTGACGCAAGACCTGAGTTCGGGTGGAACGATGGGACTCTGACCCGCGCTTACGATCGAGTAGCTATCCGTGGCTTGTTCCAATAGTGTTGCGGTGCTGCCTTTAGTGTTGTAGTGCTGCCATGCAGGAAACAAACCACCCTAATCCATGCCCGACTTGCGCATAGGCGTCTGTTACGACTTCCGAAACCCTCCGGACTCGGGTTTGCGAGATCGTGTTCTGTATCAGGAAATCCTGGAGCAGGTTCGGTGGCTCGACGGCATCGGTGCGGATCTGGTGTGGTTCACCGAACACCACTTCGTCGAGGATGGTTATCTCCCAAGCTGGATTCCCATCGCGAGCGCCATGGCGGCAATTACCCAACATGTGCGCTTCGGAACAGACATTTGCCTGATGCCCTTCAATCATCCGATTCGTCTCGCCGAGGACCTCGCGGTGCTGGACAATCTGTCGGGTGGACGCGTTGAAGTCGGGGTGGGGATGGGATATGCACCCCATGAATTTCGCGGGTTTGGTTTTCCCGTGGGCCGTCGTGTCTCGCTCATGAACGAAGGAATCGAAGTGCTCCAGCGTTGTTTCGCGGGTGAGCGTTTCAGTTACCGGGGTAAACGGTATCGGTTCGAGGACGTCGTTATTACTCCGGGTTATGTGCAGGAGGGTGGACCGCCCCTGTGGATTGCCGCCATGTCCGCAGCGGGTGCCGCACGCGCCGCCCACTACGACACCAATTTCTTACCCCAGGGCCTGCGACACCAGTCTTATGATCCCTGGGTGGAGGCTCTCTCCAGCAGCGGCCGCAACCCGGCAGACTACCGAGTCGGCATCATTCGCAGCATTCTGGTAACCGACGATCGAGACGCGGACTGGCCTCCGGTGCGCACCGCGGAACGCTATCGTATGGCCCTCTACCAGCGGTTTTTTGAAGAAAGCGGCGAGGGGTTCGGCGAGCAGGGCGAGCCGGTGCCCCAGACCTGGATCGTTGGCGACGTGGACCACTGCGTAAGCGAACTGAAGCAGTTCATCGCCGCCTTTGGCATCACGGATATCGTAACCATGGCGGTTCCCCCGGGTCTGCGGCCGGCGCAGATGGCGCAGAGCCTGGAGCGGCTTTTTACCGAGGTGGTCCCGCGATTGAAACAAAACGCTGATCCCTAGCTTCCTGGTGTCGCGCGCCGACTGCCGGAAGCGTGACTACGGCGTCAGTCGGATCCAGCG
>JAPUJX010000082.1 GCA_027295975.1 Gammaproteobacteria bacterium | reverse complement strand
CCCCGAACCATGGCCGCGGCCATCTTGCCGGAAACGAGAGGGTCTTCAGAATAGTATTCGAAGTTGCGCCCACCCAGGGGAACTCGGTGAATGTTCAGAGCGGGTGCAAGTAAGATGTCTACGCCATATTCTTTCGCTTCGTGGCCCATGGCCCTGCCAACTTGTTCCACCAAATTGATATCCCAGGTCGACGCGAGCAGGGTGGCTATCGGGAAGGCCGTACAGTAGTAGGAACGATCCGGTTCATCTTTTCGTATTGGCACGATCCGCAATCCCGCCGGGCCGTCGGCCAGCACCATCGATGGAATGCCAAGGCGGGGCACAGCGAAAGTGGCACCAGCCGCACCAGGTACCCGAGCAACATCGCCAACGCCCACCACCGGAGGCTGAAAACTCTCGGGTAATCCGGGCATCTTCATACCGGTACCGGTCACCAGGCTGACCTTTTCATCCACGGTGAGCGCTGCGAGAATCTCTTTGATTTCGCTCGTACCCAGTTGTGGTGGAGAATCCCCAGGCGTTGATGAACTGATAAATTTCTCCAATGACCGTTGAATGGCAGAGTGTAACGGAATCAGAACCTGGATCTCGTCCAGAAACAGCAAGGAAGGAATCAATGTATAGGAGGGTTCTCCTGACGATTCTGCATGGTCGTTGCGCCGTTTCTCGCCACCCAGAGTGCAGCCGTCATCCTCTCTGGCGTGACCGGCGATGGCGCGTCTTCGGTTTCCACGAATCCTGGTCTCGGCTGGATTGACAGAGTTGGCTGCGCTGGCATTGACCCGCCGATTGCTGGTACATAGGTCCTCCGCCTTTCTTCACCGGAGCGAATGATGCGGATAAGACGCGTTTTTCAGGTTACGGGAATCGTCGTGGTTGTACTGGTCGTGATTGGCGTAGGTATCTACTTCGCGATAGTGAGCGCGATCAACCAGGATCCCTTCGCTCCGATTTATGCAGAGAACTGCGCGGTCTGCCACGGCGAGAATATGCAAGGTGGTGCCCAGGGCCCGGCGCTGGTCGGCGCTCCTTTGGTCCATGGAGAGTCTGTCGCTGAATTGATCCAGAGTATCTCGCAAGGTTATCCGGCGAAAGGAATGCTCGGCTGGTCCGCCACCATGGAAGAAAGTCACGTCAGAAGTCTGGCGATTCTGATTGCCGAAAAACGCGTGGATCGACAATTCACCGATTTCAAGATGGACAAGGATTTAGTGGTCCCGACCGAACCATTCGAAACTGAGCTTGCGACATTCCGGCTGGAAACGGTTGCCACGGGCATTGACCCCTACCCCTTTTCCATCGCCCCGCTTCCCGGTGGACAGATACTGGTGACCGAAAAAAAACGCGGGCTTTCCATCATTTATCCCGATGGCACCAGGTCCGACCCAATCGACGGAGCACCGGAGACCTCGGAGTTGGGGATCAAAATTCTGGGGCTGGACTATGGCATCGGCTGGCATCTCGATGTGGCTCCACATCCCGACTACGCGACTAACGGATGGATTTACCTGCACCATACGGATCTGTGCACCGGCTGCGAGGGAGTAAAGGACAATCTCTTACCGGTCTCCATGAATCGCTTGGTCCGAGGCCGGATCAGGGAGGGGAAATGGGTTGACCAGGAAGTGATCTGGAGTGTGCCGGAGACCTTCTACAATCTAACCCCCGATATCGGCGCAGGCGGCAGGATAGCGTTTGATCCAGAGGGTTACGTATATCTCAGTATCGGCATCAAAGGCGGGTATTTCGAAGGGATTCAGGATCTCGGCGCGCCCTACGGCAAAATCCATCGAATTCACGATGATGGCACCATTCCCGTCGACAATCCCTTCCTGCACATAGCTGGCGCGCTACCGAGCATCTGGACATACGGGCATCGAAGTCCCCAGGGTCTCGAGTTCGACTCCAAAACTGGAAAACTCTGGGGTTCGGAGATGGGTCCGCGTGGTGGCGACGAGGTCAACTTCCTGCAACCCGGAAAAAACTACGGCTGGCCGCTCTACTCCATAGGCGTGGACTATGACGGAACGCCCGTAGAATACTGGAAGGACTTAGGCATCGAGTTCGACCTCGAGGATATCGAACAACCGGTAGTAGACCTCACGCCATCACCCGCCGTATCCAGCTTCATCATCTACGATGGCAAAGCATTTCCCGCGTGGCGGGATAACTTCATCGTCGGGAGCCTCAAGGCGACGGAGCTATATCGAATCGAGATCACTGACGACAAACACATGCACACAGAAATCCTGATAAAAGATCTGGCGCGTATTCGAGACGTGGAGACAGGACCGGATGGATTGGTCTATCTGTTGCTTGAACACGAAGCCGGTAGCCTGATTGTCAGGTTGGTACCGGAAAGCCAGTAGGCTGAAGTTGGGCACGGACACTCAATTGGACGGTCCGCAGGCATCCAGTTGGAGACTCGTTCTCTGGATCGCGACGATAACCGCTGTGCATGTGGGATGTGCCGGTCCGAGGAGTGTTGCTTTACCCACTCAGGATCAGGGTCTGATCTACGCCGACGTCTACGGAGATGACGAACGTGGTCTCGTACTGGCTCATGGTGGTCAGTTCACCAAGGAAAGTTGGTCGGAGCAGGCGAAGGTTTTCGAAGCGGCCGGATATCGGGTGGTCGTTATTGATTTCCGTGGACGCGGTCAGTCGCGCGGTGGTCGCCATTGGAGTAGGGGTAGCGCGAAAAACGAGGGTGTTCACTTCGATGTTCTCGCAGCGGTTCGATACTTACATCGATCAGGCGCAACGACCGTTTCGGTTGTCGGGGCAAGCTTTGGAGGCTGGGCTGCCGGGAAGGCGGCAGTCGAGGCGACTCCCGGTGAGATAGCGAATCTCGTGCTACTCGCCGCTACCGTAGACGAACCCGAACGGTTGAGCGGTCGTACGTTGTTCATCACAACCCGGGAGGATTTCAGGGGCGAGGGAGATCTCCGTCTCCCGGAGATTCGCGAGCAGTATGAGCGCGCGCCTGAGCCGAAGCAGCTAGTGATTCTGGAGGGCTCCGCTCACGCCCAGCATATATTCGAGACGGATCAAGGCGACAGGTTGATGCACGAAATCCTGCGCTTTCTTTCCGAACTGTAAGTTTCAACCCGGCGATTCCAACCGCTGAATGACAACCACCCGGTTGTCCACAAGCAGTTCCACGTTCAGGTAATCGTCTTCTCCGGAGAGCACCACTGTCTCGCCGTCTGATTGGATCATTACCCAACCGTCCGTTGACGCGACGTTGGTGATCCGCACCGTTGTGGTGTTACCTTCGACCGCTGTATTTTGTGGGTGTGCTGCCAGATGTAGCGCTGAGCCATCCCATTTCGCCACGCTGAGTGCGACCCGGGGAAAGTCGACACCTTCAACCGTTGGTTCTGCGAACTTTGTCAGGTTGGGTTGGTTGAAGATGTTTGACCAGGCACCCTGCGTGCAGACCCAACCTGCCATCGTTCGGGCGTTCCATTGCCCGCGCGGATGCGCCTCGTCGAGCCCGAAGCCGAGGGTGAACTCTCCGGAATCACGGTCCCAGGTTGGTTGGATATGTTCCTCAGCCTCCGTCCATATGCGCTGTTTGGTTGCCGGGTCGGCGAATTCACCCGCTAACTGCAGGAGCATGGTAGCCCTTGCCGGATCATCCAGGCCGATGATGGGTCCGTCACCCAGAACGCCATTGAGCAACGCCGTCGTACGCCACCCCGCTTGAGCAACCTGTGGTTGCTGCGGTGCGAAATACCAGGCAGGCGCGATGATGCCGATTGGCCCGCTGCCAACATGTTGATCCGCGATCGGATCGTAATACAGGTCAAGTCCAACAGGGTCGCCATCGGCCCAGGTCACGTAGTTCCTGGCGGCATATTCCCACCACTCGTCGAACGCGCGGTGGTGGTCGGTGGCGAATATCTGGTCGTAGAGCCTCAGACCGAGGCCCGCACCGCTGAGTCAGTACGGCCAGATCTTGGTGTTCTCACAATGGCAGCCGACTCGGCTGTTGTGCCATTGAGCGGCAAGGTGAGCAGCCACGCTCGAGTGGCTCCAGGTAAAGGTGTTATCGCCGTCGCGGATCATCTGAAAGGGTTGATCCCACTTGACGTTGCCGGACACGTATCGATGCAGGCTCATCAGCAGGGTGAAAAACCCCTTGTAAAACAACATCCCGTCGGCCGCCACCGGATCTGCTTGAACCCCATAGGGGTCAACGCCATTTGCGGTCCAACCCGGTACGTCGTAATCGCCCCAGAGCGAGGGCGGAATGAGGGGTCGATACCGATCCGGATAATTCGACCGGTCGGGATCGTGGCCGAACTGGGTCATCCAGTCTGAAGCCGACCACCAACCGGTGTGCCGCGAAACCAGTTCATCGAGGATGGTGCTGTAGACTTCACGCCAGGCAGGAGTGCGATCGCTCATCAACGCCACCGCATAACTCGAGTCTATGAGGTCAAACCTGTGCCACGAGGTCATTGGCTCACCGGTGACATCGTCCCAATGAGGATGTGGCCGTCCCATACGGTCCCAGTTATCCGGCGTTGTTGCTTTGCGGTGCAGGTAACGCAACCAACCTAACGAACGATCATCGAGTGCAACCATCTTTACCTCCCACACCCGCCTTTACCACTTTACCTTCCACACCCACCGTTGGGCGTGTGGCCCCTCCTACCATAGACCCAACAGGTAACAACGGGTAGGGCCTCCGCTGTTTGTGGAAAAATCAAAAGACCATAAGCGGCAGCAACCGGAAACGTGGAGCCACTGGCCCGGGCAAACCGGTTGATGGGTCGCTCTGGCGGTAACG
>JAPUJX010000081.1 GCA_027295975.1 Gammaproteobacteria bacterium | reverse complement strand
AACAGAGCCATAAGGGTCGCCTTCCGATAGGCGGCGACGTTCACTGCTGGATGACCGGCTGGCAAGCGCGTTGCGATGTAGCAGAGCAACCCTGCGAATACCCCGGCACTCAACATCGTTCTGGCAAATTTCGGTAGACTGTCGAGCGCGCCGATGAAAATGGCCAATAAGTCCAACATAGCCGGGGAGAGGATAGAACGCATGGCCATGTATTTAAAGGAAGAGACACTTGATCTCTAGAGGTCTGCTTTACCAGCCTATCGCACTGATCAACCGCCTTGAGCCTCGTTCCTCTGGGGCCGGCTCGTCAACTGCTGGCTTTCGCCGTCATGATTTCCATGACCGTCGGTGCCGCCAACACCGTGCAATACGGGATGAGTGTTGGTTGGAGAATGGCCGCCGTCTACGTGCTGGGTTACATCGCGCTGGCTCTGATGTTTTACGAAATTACCCGGCTCGCCCTTGTGATCTAGCCCGTTTCACCCCGGGGTATCGGAACCTGGCAGGCGGTTGCATAACGTAAATGGTAATGTTGTTCATCGGCGCTGGCCGCAGCCACCGGAAACCGTCTACTCATGACCGACGTCACCAACTTCGAGGTACGCGATCGCGTTGCCTACCTTACCCTGAATCGGCCGAAAGCCATGAACTCGCTGAATCCGGAACTCAGGTGGGCGCTCTCGAAACACTTCGACGAAATCGAATCCAACGACGAAATCTGGCTTGCGGTCGTGACCGGTGCCGGGGATCGGGCGTTTTGCGCGGGAGCGGATCTCAAGCACCGGGCCATCGCCCGGGAAGCCGATGAAGCGCAACGTGCAGCCTGGGCCCGGATGAACCAGGAAACCACGCCGTTGAACCAACGCTGGCACTTCCCGAAACCGGTTATTGCGAAGGTAAATGGTTTCGCGTTGGGTGGGGGCCTGGAACTTGCGTTGTCCTGCGATATCGTGGTTGCCGCGGCCCATGCTGAGCTTGGATTGCCCGAACCGCGTCGTGGGTTGATAGCCGGTGGCGCAGGCGTACACCGATTACCACGCCAGATCGGGTTGAAACCCGCGATGGGTTATCTACTGACCGGCCGCCATATGTCGGCGGCTCGCGCGTACGAACTCGGACTGATCAACCAGGTAGTCCCCGGCGAAGATCTCGATGGGGCGGTGGAGGAGTGGGTTGGCGACATTTTGAGATGCGCGCCGTTGGCGGTTCGCGCAACCAAAGAGGCGGCGATGCGCGGTCTCGAACTGTCCCTGCCCGAGGCGTTTGCCGCCCGGTACCCGAGCGAAACCCTGCGCCGGGAAAGCTTCGATGCAACCGAAGGCCCCAGAGCGTTCGCCGAGAAACGTGAACCGCGCTGGCAAGGCAAGTAGTGGCAAGGTAGCCGTGGCAAGCGACTTTCTCGATGTGGCAAGTGTGGATGTGGTATTGAGCACCACCCGTTCGGTGCGGCGAAAGCTGGATTTCGATCGAGCAGTACCGCCAGAGGTAATCCATGACTGCGTGAATCTGGCAACCCAGGCGCCAACCGGGCTCGGCGGTGAAAACTGGCGCTTCATGGTAGTTGCGGATCCTGAGAAAAAACGTTCCCTGGCGGCGCTGTACAAAACCGTCCTGACCGACCTGGCTAAACAACGCGGCATCGAAGTGAAGGCAACGCAGCAAGCGCTGGTTGATCGGTTACATGAAATACCCGCGATGATCTTCGTATGTACCACAGCCGACCGACCGGGCACCGAGGTGGCTGGGCAGGTGGCATATTACGGCTCCATCCTGCCGGCGGCCTGGTCACTGATGCTTGCATTGCGGGCGCGCAACCTCGGTGCAACCTGGACGACCCTTCTTTCCGCCCGCCAGGAAGAGGTGGCTGCCGTTCTCGGGATGCCACCAGGTGTCGTACAAACCGTGATGTTGCCGGTAGCATACACAAAGGACGCCAGACTGAAAAAAGCCGACCGTCTGGACGCCGCGCAGGTGACCTATTGGGATAGCTGGGGGAGCGATTCCCCTTAACATCAGCTCGACTCACCACGCCAGTTTCCGTCCATTCCAAGACAGGAACCATGCGTCCAGAAATTGCCCCGGGCAACTTTTCCAGTCGTTCGACGCGGTAAGACCAGACACATTTGTAACAAAATACCAACTCGGCCGTTTAGTAGTGAGATGAGGAGAAAATTCCAGAAGTGGGTCGAGAGCTACCAGGAGGATGTCTGGTCCCTGGCGCGATACCTGCTCCAGGATGCCAGCGAAGCGGAAGACGAAACTCAGGAGGCATTCATCAAGCTCTGGAACCAGAGGAAAACGATAGACCCCGGGCGGATAAAACCCTGGCTGCTGAAAGTAACCCGGAATGCCTGCCTCGATAGATTGCGCCGGCGGCGCCATATAACGGATGTGCAGACAGGCGACTCGCACGGTCCGGTCGCCGTCGCCCAACGGGACGAAATGGGGCGGTGGCTGAAGGCGGCCATCGCCGATCTGGAAGAACCGTATCGCTCGCTGGTGGTGTTGCGGGATGTACAACAGCACAGTTACGAAGAAGTGGCGCGCATCACCGATTTGAACATGTCGCAGGTCAAAGTTTATCTGCATAGAGCAAGAAAACAGTTGCGGGAGCAACTAACCGAGATAAGACCATGAATAATTCACCGGACAAGAGTTCCTGGGAAGAAAAGATCAACGCTCTGCTCGATGGTGAACTGAACGAGGAGCAGGCGAAGTCCCTGTGGGCGGCAGCCGAGCGCGACAGTGCGCTCGACGGCGCAATCAACGAAGCTGTCGAACTGCATCGCGTTGTGGCGAAACTTCAATTTAACGACATGCCGCGAAGTCTGGGCAGAAAACTGCGCCAGATTCCGCGGCAAACGTCCGCTCATGAACGATCCGGATTTCTGCAACTCCGCTGGGGCATGGTGGCGGCTACGGTCCTGGTTGCACTGATGATCACGGTCAGCCAGGTGGGGCCAGGGGAACCCAGCGAAGCGGAGATTGCCCAGGGGAGGCGGGATTTCAACTTGACCCTGACCTATCTGGCCAGAGCCAGCAGCAGAACGAGCAGCCAAATCGCATCGAATATCGGTCGCGGGTTCTCCGCGCCGGTTACCAGACACACGGTCCGCGTAATTTCGGATCAATTCAAACTCAACAGGGAGTAAAATATGAATAAGTGGATGATCGCAGTATTGACGGCAACTTTGAGCTTGTCGGCAATGGCTCAACAGGACGAACTGGAGGAGTTGCCAGGCTACGTTGAGTTTGGCGAACTGAAAAGCGTCTACGGCGAACCCAAGGTGATGATCAACATCGGCGGCACGTTGTTGAACTTCATGGGTGCCGCAAGCAAACATGATCCCGAAGCCGCGGCACTCCTGAAAAACCTGCAAGGCGTACGCATCAACGTCTATTCCACCGAAGGCCAGACCGGTCCCGCATTGGAGCAATTGACGAAGGTCAAAAATATGCTCCAGGAACAGGACTGGGAACCCATCGTGCAAGTCAGGGAAACCGGAGAGGAAGTGCAGATATTCATGAAGGTTGACGGGGAAGCCATGCAGGGACTTGTCGTCATGGCCGTCGATGGTGACGAAGCGGTGTTCATCAACATAATCGGCATGATCGATCCTTCACAACTTGCCGAGGTGATGGAACAATTCGACGTTGCCGTGGATCTATAGGAACCAGTATGAAACCGTATCTCAGGAAGCTCTTCACGGCTTGCGCCTCAATTGTGTTGTTGGGGTGTGGGTTGACCGCGCCAAAGAACAACGACGGATACGCCCATCTCGGCTCACCGGGTAGATTCGACACCAACCACACAATGACGCTTTCCTTAGGCCCGACACTGCTCGGCTTCGCTGCTTCGCATATCGACGGCGATCCGGAAACGCGGGCGTTGTTGCAGGGTCTGGAAGGTGTCCGGATCAAGATCTACGAGATCCATGGTGACGCAAGCCGGGTAGCCACGCGCATGGAAATGATGAGCCTGAAACTTCGCGAACAGGACTGGGATCCGATCGTATTGATACAGGAAGAAGGCGAATGGGTGAATATGCTCATAAAAGTGACTGGCACCCGCATCAGCGGGTTAACGGTACTTTCTTCAGACTCCGAAGAAGCGATAATGGTCAACATCATGGGTAATCTTCGGCCCGAACTGTTTACCACCGCCATGGCGGCCCTTGATATCGACACACCTGAAATACGGGTAGCGGTCGGTGAGTGACGGCTCTTTGCACATTTGATCGGTCGGAGGATAGGTACGAGCTCGCATTTCAGGCACACTGTACCCGTCGAAAAGGCATGACGGGGAGCACAGAGTGCGACAAATATTTTCAAACTGTCTTCTAAGGTACTGGTTCGTCATATTGGGCCTGAGTCCGGCGGCGAACATAACTGCACAGGAAGTGGAACTGCTGACGGGCGAAGGCATTCTCTTCTGGTCACCACAACAGCAGATCACCGGCTACCGGGGGATCGACAAGCTTTATCCAACACGGGAAATCACCGCCGGACAAACCGCCTATCCGTTGATCCCGGATGAACGGGATCTGAGCGATTTCCGCTATCGTTACAACGGCAAGCGTTTCACACTGGACGACTACCTTCGAGATATGCATGTAGCGGGACTGATCGCGGTCAAAGACGGACGCGTCGTGTTGGAACGTTACGGTCTCGGCAACAACGCAGACAGCCGCTGGATATCTTTCTCCGTTGCCAAGTCTGTCGTCAGCATGCTGATCGGCGCGGCTATCAAAGACGGCTATTTCCGGAGCGTGGACGATCTTGTCACTGACTATCTGCCGCAACTCAAAGGTGGAGCCTACGATGCCGTGACGGTCAAGAACATCCTGCAGATGGCATCCGGTGTCGCGTGGAACGAAGACTACGACGATGCGGATTCGGACGTCGCAAACGCCCCCGGGGGGACACTACCGCTGTTCGGCTACATGCGCGCATTGTCGGCCGACGCAGCCCCGGACGAGAAGTTCAACTACAACACCGGAGAGACCAATATAGCCGGGGCGCTCTTACGGGCTGCTATCGGCAACAACCTTTCCACCTATCTTTCCTCCAAGATCTGGCAGCCTTTCGGCATGGAATCAGACGCAAACTGGTTGATCGAAGAACCGGGCGGTGTCGAGTTTGGCGGCTGTTGCATCAGCGCGACGCTGCGCGATTATGCCCGTATCGGCATCTTCGCCATGCGCGACGGCGTGCTGCCTGACGGTGAGCGGGTGTTACCGAAAGGCTGGATGGCGGAATCCACCACGCCGTCGAACGCGTACGACGGTTACGGCTACTACTGGTGGCTCTTTTTTGGCGACGGTGTTTATGCTGCCCTGGGAGTATTCGGGCAACTGATCTACATCGATCCTGACAACAACCTGGTAATCGCCATGCACAGCGCGTGGCCACAAGCCGTCGGCACCGAATTCGGTGCTCATCGGGGAGCATTTCTGCAAGCCCTCGCCAGGGCATTGTGAACGATTACTTCATTTCGTCAGCTACGTCACCGGCAACGCGTAACCGCGCGGGACCATTACATGGCAATTTCAAGAACCGCTTGACTTAAAGCCGACTTTAACTTGTAAGCTCCCTCCAACTTGTTCCAGAACGAGGCAGTGACATGTCCGATACGACCACCCCGATGGCCTGTTCCCTCGACGCTGAAACATTAACCAACCGGAGACTGCTCTTTCGGGAAAAACTTCTGCCGCAAGCCTTGCGGAAGACCCGGATCGACAACGGTCTGTGTGTCGTTTTTCCCAGAAACCCGATGGTCCGAGACGAGTTGCAGGCATTCATCACCCTGGAACGCCAGTGCTGCGGGTTCCTCGATTTCGAGTTGAGCGAAGATCTCGATCATTCTCAATTGCTGCTCAACATCACGGGTCCCCTCGAGGCGCAGGCGGTAGTTGATCAAATGGAATCGATCTTCAACGATATCGAAGATCCAGCGATAGTCACGCTCGAGGGCCGCTTGACCTTGGCTGAGGTGCGGCGACCATGAAGATCGGCGAACTGGCAGACCAGATCGGAATCGCGGCCTCCACCATCCGCTACTACGAACAGGTTGGGCTGATCGACCCTCCGGAACGGATCGGCGGCCAACGCCGATTCCCGAAAAGTGCGGTACAGGCCCTTCGATTCATCCAGCTTGCCCAGGCGGGCGGGTTCACCATTGCCGAGATCAAGACGATCTTAGATGGCTACCCGAACACCACCCTCGGCGAGCAATGGCACAAACTGGCGGAGCGGAAGAAGCTGGAAATCGGCCGCAAAATCCGCGAACTGCAACGGGTCGATTCCGTGTTGGACGCACTATTGACCTGCGAATGCACCACGATAAACGAGTGCGTCGAGCGAGCGTCGGTGGAATTGTGAAATCGATTCGCGACCATCCGATTGCCGGTTGGAAACAACGGTTTCTCAGAAAGTGAGCAACACAATCAGACTGTCGGTGTAATAGCCGGGTTCTGGATCCTGAAAGGCATCCGCCTGCCCATAGGCGGGATGATCTGCATTGTATTTGTTCTTTTTGTTGCCTTTGTAGCCTTTGCCTTTGCCCATACCCCCTTTTCCACCGCAGGGGAACGTTTGTTGTATCAGCGAGGTACCCGGGCTGCCGTCACCCCAGATATTCGCGTACAGGGCGTCGACATACACGTTATAGGTAACTACTGTGCCCGGTATTTTTTCCATGTGCCGCTGGGCAAAGTTACCGCTGTTTCCAGCACTCAGCGTCAGCAGGTAAAAGTCCGGCTGGCCGCCACCCGGGTTACCCTGACAGTTCACATTCACGTTGCCGTTGGCGTTTACCGGTGTCGGCTGAGCCGGCACATAGGTTCCGAAACTGATGTTGGTTACGGTGAGGGTACAGGTGCGCGCGGCCCACGCGGCATTCCCCGCAAAAAGCAGAGTTATCGCCGTGACGAGCAGGCTTGCACCGCGCACGGCAGTCGAACCCGAGGTTGTTTTGCGGTTTCTGTTAGATTCGGCCACTACGGTACCGGCACACCGCTGGTCTGTACG
>JAPUJX010000080.1 GCA_027295975.1 Gammaproteobacteria bacterium | reverse complement strand
TGTCCTGAAAGACTACCAATCCGTCATGTTGGGTTCAGCGGTGGCGACCGTCTCACTATCCGCGGGTTTTGCAGTCTGGGTACTTCGCTCTGGTGCACTGGTGCTGAGCTTGTTGGGTTCATCACCCATGTGGCGACAGTTCGATCCGTTACCGGTGCTTGGGCCGGACGATGACGATGACGATGAGCGTTGGGAAGATGACCTCTCCTGGCAGGAAGGAGAGTTGAACGACCCGACATACGGAAAGGACGCAGACAAGTTATTCGATAATAACAAACCCAGTGGCGAGGAAGATTCCAACTCTTCTCCATAACTTACTGCGTGCACCCGAACACCGTTTTCAGGGTCGGGTTGAATGAAGCTGTTTCCAGTCGTAGTTGCGTAGTAAATCCTGCGCGGAGCGCAGCAATTTCCACGCCTTGCGCAACAATTTCTGCCCCACCCGGTTGTGAATTGGCGCTCTCCCTAAAAAACACTCCTCACGGTACTTGCCGGCCAGCGTAAAAATACACCTAACTCATTGAAATAGTTCGATAAAATATCCGTTTACATTTTGCTTGAGTTTTGCGGAGTGGTTGTGAGGCCGGTGGCATGGCAATTGCTTTTCTTCCCTAGTTGCGGTTTGCGTGTTTGTTGACCGGAAAAATGGATTCGAAAAGGAAAAGAAGATTTTGAAGCAGCCCCTCACAATCCTCATTGCGATTATCTTTGGATGCCTTGTTAGCGCATGGTTTCTTTTGTCGTCGGATGAAATCGCCGTAGCCGATGCTGACATCGACATACCGGTAGTTGCGAACCGGTTACCTGATACATCCGGTTTTGCACCAGTCAGGTCGGTCCAGGAACGTTTGTCGACTGTCAATGAATCATCAGCGACCATCCAGCCACCTGTTGGGGAAACGAGAGTCAAAGCCCAGTGACGCCCACGGGGAAGTAAAACTCCAGTCACTCTATCTGCCACCCAGCGTTCGAAGATGAGCCCAGCCGTACAGAGGCTGGCTTCACAAGGAACCGTTGCCCGCGTTCGTGTGATTGCGGCGTACAACTCACATCCGCAACGGGCACAGGTAGATCGGATTTTGGAACTTGGCGGAGAGATCCACAGACACTATTCGTCTCTTGGCATGCTGGCGTTGGATGTACCGATCAACGGGCTGGGTGAACTCAGCCTCTCGGAAGATCTCAACTTCCTGTCTCTGGATGCGCCTGTCGAGGCGGCTTCCGTATCCGGTCGGCTGACAGCCAATATTCCACTCCCTGGTACAGCCGATTTCGTAGCCCCGTCCCCGGAGGTTGTGGTTGCTGTGCTCGATTCCGGAATTGCGAATCACTACGACCTGGACGTAACCGGCCACATTGACATCATAACTCCAATCGACAGTTGCCCCGGTGATTATGCGGACCAGGTAGGTACTGCCGGCTGGCTGGGCAGCGACGGTTCTCGTCCCTGGATGACAAGCTGGGTCGAAATGGGTGAAACGGACGGTCCCGATGCCGGTATGGTGCAGGTTGCGACCGGCGCGCAGTGTTCATCCGGGAATTGTTTCCAGATTGGCGCATTGACTGGATCAGACTTCGGTCTGGAACGACCCGTAGATCTTCTCGGTGCCGCCACGGCTACTCTGAATTACGACTACATGGCGGGCGATCTTGGTGTCGGAGGCATTGTCAACGTCAACGTTTCGAGCGATGGGGGCAATACCTGGACGACGCTGACATCTCATGACTCGTCGGCGGGTCAGGGTGTCGCCAGCTTCGACATTTCGCCATATGTTTCTGCGAACACGTGGATTCGCTTCGACGTGTCGGGCGATTCCGCCATGTTTTATCTCGACAACGTCGCCATCGAACATAGCGCCCCCGCCAAAAATACGGCCTACCTGGCTGGATTGGGCGACGGGACCGACGTCCCCTTCGCTGCCCTCACTTCACGGCAACCCAATGCCGAAGAACTCGCCAATATGGATCCCGAAAGGAATTTGGCAGAGGGGCTCACGATCAGTAGAGGCGGCAGCCTGTACAGCACGGACCCGGCTACGAGCCAGGTATGGGTCGCGGACGCTTCCGACCTGACGCTCAACGGTAAAGTAAGCCTGCAGTTGTGGTCCGCGATGGTGGATTTCTCAACCAGTTCAGGCGCCACCGTCACTGCATACCTCATCGACACGGATGTAGAGGGTGGCGACATGATTGAGCTTGCCAGCGCTACCGTATCCCGCCCCATCTGGGATACGGAAGCCTTGGCGGAATTTATCGATGACACTTTCGACTTCGGTCACGTGTACCACCTGTTCACAACCGAACGGAAACTTGGCGTATAGCTGGTGGTGGAAGGAGTATCCGTCGGCTATATTTGGTTTGCCTACAATTCTTTGGTTTACTCGAGCGCGTTGAAATATGAGGAAAACTCGATCGCCGGTTGCGACCCGTTTGGCCACGGTACCCACATCGCCGGTTTGATTGGTGGCACCGGCTTGCTTTCGGCCGATGCACAACTCGGGACATTGCCGGGCGCAGGAGTATTTTCGGTACGCGTGCTCAACGAACAGGGTGGCGGCGTGATCTCGAGTGTCATTGCCGGACTCGACTGGGTTTTGAACCACTCGGATGAATACAACATCCGTGCGGTGAATCTGTCTCTCGGGCAACTTCCCGGTGAAAGCGTCGACACAGATCCACTGGTACTGGCCGTGAATGCGGTCTGGGATTCCGGTGTTGTGGTCATTGCCTCCGCGGGTAACTATGGCCGCGATGGTGATTTCACCATTACCAGCCCCGGCACCTCACCCAAAATCATTACGGTTGGCTCGTTGACAGACAACGGCACCGGCATGGATTTTACGGACGACTACGTCTCGTCATACTCATCCGTGGGGCCCACGGTCATCGACGGCTATTTGAAACCCGATCTCGTCGCGCCGGGCAATCGTCTGTTCGCCGCGATGGGAACTAATGCCAAGCTTATGCGTGATCTCACCGACCGCACCGTCGAACAGTCGTATCTGGAGCTTTCCGGGACAAGCATGGCGGCCGGGGTTGTGTCGGGCGCAGTGGCGGTATTGCTATCGAACGACCCGACACTCTCACCAGCGACGGTAAAAGCTCGCCTGATGCTTTCCGCCCGCCAGATTGATGGCATTCCCACCTCAACGGGTGCCGGTGTGCTGGACCTGCGAGCAGCGCTTGCTGAAACCGGACACATGACCGTTGAAGCGCTTTCTCCAAAGTTGAGCCGTTCCGGGAAAAATAATGTCATTGTGATCGAAGGTACATCGTCGTTGTGGAACCATGCACATTGGAGCAACGAAAACGTCTGGGGAATAACGAGTTATGTGAACGGCGATCTGTGGTCCGACGAAGAACTATGGGAGGACTCGCAAATCACCGCGAACCGTTACCTCTGGGCGAACCGTTACCTCTGGGCGAACCGTTACCTCTGGGCGAACCGCTATCTCTGGGCAAATGCCGCGAGCAAAGGCGATACCCACAAGTTCTGTGAAGTAACGCGAAAGCAAGGGAAAAAGAAAAAACACCACAAGAAGAAAAAGAAATCATCTGAGTGTATTCCACCACCGCGTCTGTATGACAATGGTGCTTTTCGCACGCAGTTGAACGACGACGAGTCACTCAGCGTAGGGCTCGAAAATGGATAAGGTGAACGCCAACGTCATCCAACTCCATGCCACCTCACATCCTCGCCGCAGGGTTCGGTTGTCGAGCGTATGGCCGGTGACATCGGCCGACATTGTCACCCTGAATGTCGAGCAAACCCGCAAGCCCGGTGACCCGATCATTGCCGCGGAACCTGATCAACACGCCGGGTTGATGAAACATCTATGGGACGCGATCCAGGATCAGCAGGTAGTAGTGCACTATCAACCGCAATTCGACCTGGCGACAGGTCAGATTGCCGCCATGGAAGCACTGGTGAGAATTTCGGGGCCCTCCGGGAACCTGTTGTATCCCGACAGTTTTATCAAGGCGGCGGAAGAATGCGGTCTGATCGTGAACCTCGGTCGAGCGATTGCCAGACAGGCCTGCCAGGACTTCGCCGGCTGGCGCAAGTCCGGGTTTTCGGTCGAACGGATTGCCATCAATCTCTCGGCTAATCAGCTGAACCTGGATCACTTCTTCTTCGAATTCATGCAAAGTACGTTATCGGAGACGGGTCTGACCTTCCAGGATATCGAATTTGAATTAACCGAAAGGCAGTTCCTGGAGTCTGACGGTTCAGGCACGAATACCCTGCGCGCCCTCAGCAATGCGGGTAGCCGCCTCGCACTAGACGACTTCGGTACCGGGTATTCTTCGTTGTCCTACCTGACAACCCTCGATATCGACACGATCAAACTGGATCGCGAGATGGTTCGCCGGCTGCCCAACCATGACACGACCAGTTGTATCGTCAGCCACCTGTTGGTCCTGGCGGAAGATCTTGGGCTGCAGGTGGTTGCCGAAGGTGTCGAGACCAAAGACCAGAAAAATTTTCTGACGGAGGCTGGCTGCCACCTTGCACAGGGGTTTTTCCTGGCGCTACCGCTTCCGCGGGATCAGGTGCAGAGTCTGCTGACCTGGCACTAGTACTCAGGCCCCTGCATCCACACGCAGTTAGTCCTTCTCGAGAACGATTCGACCTGGCCCGCGTAACGCGGCGTGCTTCTGCTCGTGGAGCAGAATGGGAGTTTCGGTAAGCGAACTGTCTACCCTGACCAGACCGGATTCGACCATGGCCTCGAGGGTTTCGCTGAACTGTGCCAGTTGGTCTGAATCAAGCAGTTCCGAACCACCCAGACACACCCAGGCGTTACGTCCATTGGACTTGGCGATATATGCCGCCCGGTCCGCAATCCCCATGATCTGCTCCCAGTCTCCGAAATCTTCACGATCCTGGATGAGTCCGAACGTCGCAATACCAATGGATGCAGACAAGAGACCAACTACCCCGTTACCAGCGTCATAGACCAGTTCTGAGACTGCCGCGCGAATCCGCTCTCCCAGCAATTTTGCGGCGGCTTCGCTCGAAGCGATTCCAATAATCATGAATTCATCCCCACCCCAGCGGATGAGCTCATCACTCGACCTGGTGGTGGCTTCCAACACCTCTTTGACCTGTATCAGAACCTCATCACCCGCCTGGTGGCCAAAGGTGTCATTGATCATCTTGAAGTCATCGAGGTCGATCATCATCAAAAACAGGATCTGGGCGGGGCGATGTTTATCGATACTGAATGCTGCCTGGGAACCTAATTTGCTGGCGAGTTTTGAAGCGTTCTGCGATTCAACAAACTGATCCAGGAAACGTCGGTTTCTGAGTTGAGTAAGCGAGTCGGTAACGCTGGCTTCTGCCAGGAGTTCGTTGAGATTCTGTAACTGTGTGTTCCTTTCGGCCAGCTCCTGAGTACGGTCATCAACTTTCTTTTCGAGGATATCCCGATGTTCCACATCGAGCTTCAATTTGGCGAGATGCCAACGAAGGTATAAACCAACAACGAACGCGACCAGGGAAAAATAGATCAGATAAGCCCACCAGGTATCCCAGGGGGCGGGAAATACTCTAACGTTGATGGCAGCCGGATTACGATTCCACAACCCATCGTTGTTGGAGCCCTCGACAAGAAATGTATATTTACCGGCAGCCAGATTCGTGTAGGTGGCGCGCCTGAAACCGTCGCCTTCCACCCAGTCGTCATCGAACCCTTCCAGTTTATAGCGGTATTGGTTTTTGTCGGGCGAGATGAAGTCGAGCGCGACAAAATCGAATGACAAAAACCGATCCGGATAACCCACTTCGATTTCAGGCACGGGATCACCGGAGACGGTAGAGATGAGATGCTCCTGTCTGGAGCGAGCTTCAACCACTATTTGCGGTGGGCGTTCGTTCACCGGCAGATCACCGGGGTAGAAACTCACCACTCCACTGATGCCGCCAAACATCAACTTGCCGCTTCGGCTGCGGAGCCTCGATCCCTGATTGAATTCCCGGTCCATGAGTCCGTTCTTGAGGTCGAACTGGCGTATCCTGCCTTTGACGTCAAACCGCGTGAGGCCCCGGTCGCTGCTGAGCCATAGTGCGCCGCTACCTTCTTCCAGTACCCCGGTTACGGTACTGGAGGGCAGACCATCCGACTTGCGGAAGACGTCCACCCGGGCACGGTCCTGGTTCCGCTCGTCCGCGTTCCAGCGCCACAAACCCTGCCCGAACGTACCAATCCACAGCGAACCGTCCCGGTCTTCGACCATGTCCATCGGGGTATCGAGCGTAAGAGTTTGTTGTGACTGATTCCCGGATGCCGCATAACTCCCGTTTATCTCAAAGGTTTGAAATCGCGTGAAGTTGCGTTTGTCCGGGTTGAACCGATTGAGACCTGCGCTGTCGGTACCTATCCATAAACCGCCGGAGCGATCGATGTACAGGTTGAGTACCCG
>JAPUJX010000008.1 GCA_027295975.1 Gammaproteobacteria bacterium | reverse complement strand
GGTCTCATGGTGGCGGATCCCGATACGCTGAAACCGGTACCCCGGGACGGTATGACAATCGGGGAGGTGCTCATGCGCGGGAATAACGTGATGAAGGGTTATCTCAAGAATCCGGCCGCAACCCTCGAGGCTTTCAGCGGCGGATGGTTTCGTTCCGGAGACCTGGCCGTGTGGCATCCGGACGGTTACATCCAGATCAAAGATCGCTCCAAAGACATCATCATCTCGGGTGGTGAGAACATCTCCAGTATCGAGGTGGAGGACGTGTTGTACAGCCACCCGGCAATCATGGAAGCCGCGGTGGTAGCAAAAAGTGACGAGAAGTGGGGCGAAACGCCCTGTGCGTTCGTGACGCTGAAGCCCGGAACGACGCTCAGCGAATCCGACGTCATCGGCTATTGTCGCGACAATATGGCGCACTTCAAAATACCCCGTCATGTGGTGTTTGCCGAACTGCCAAAAACCTCCACCGGCAAGGTGCAGAAATTTGTCCTCCGGGATCAGGCCGAAACTTTGTGATCCGTGCATGAGGAATCCGACATAACGATATCCGACAGTTCCCCGTTGTGGACATGGAAGGCGCTGTGTGCTGCCGTTGATATTCACGGCGAGGTCGGTCCCGACGTCACTGGCATCTGCATCGATTCGCGCCGCGCCAGACCCGGCGACCTTTTTGTCGCTCTGTGCGGTGATCCGGGTCCGCGTTTCCATCCCAGCCGGCGCTCAGAACGAGACGGCCACGATTACATAAGTGACGCAGTCGCAAATGGCGCGGTGGGAGTGCTGGTGCATGACGATGTCGAACGGAGTGTTCCCCAACTTCGGGTGGTGGATACCCTCGACGGGTTGTGGGCTCTGGGCGCCGCGGCCCGGGCACGACTGACCTGCCCGGTGGTGGCTGTAACCGGCAGCAGCGGCAAAACCACGACCAAAACGCTTCTGGCGGAGGCTTTAGCTGCGTTCGCCACCTCGGGCAGTCTCAACAATCATCTGGGCGTACCTTTGTCTCTCGCTCTCACGCCTGAGGATGCGAGCGCGGTCGTATACGAGATCGGCACCAGTCGTCCGGGGGAGATCGCGCCACTCTCGAAACTGGTGCGACCGGACATTGCCGTCGTGCTGAACGTGCACCCGGCTCACGCCGAGTATTTCGCCGATCTCGATGAACTCAGAGCGGAAAAACTATCTATCTGCACAGGCTTATCCGCGCAGGGCCAGTTGATTGTCGAGGATTTGATTGACACCTCCGGGCTACCGGAGACACAACGCCTGGTGAACTTTGGACGCTCGGAGAATGCCGACATTCGTTGTTTGTCGACGGTGGGGGAGAATGCCACTTACCGGTTGGCAACCTCCCAGGTCAGTGCACATATCCCGGGTGGCGGACTACACCGGGCATTGTCTCTGGCGGCGGTGCTGGCGGTGCTGCAGGTGCTCGGACGAGCGCCAGGCCCCGCCCTGGCGCTGAGCGACGAGTTGATCCCCGCGGGCCGTGGACGGGTTTGCCGGGTGGCGGGAATCATAATCATCGATGACAGTTACAATGCCAATCCGGCGAGCATGCGCGCTGCATTGGCCGGATTGGATCGATCTGCCGGACCGCTGTATGCGGTATTGGGAGAAATGCTGGAACTAGGTGCCGACAGCGAACGTTACCATCGTGGGTTGGCCAACGAAACCGAAGGTCTCACCGGAGTGATCTGCGTTGGATCCGGCATGCAAGCGCTCTACGACCTGTTGCCGGTAAAACGACAATGCGGCTATTTCCCGGCGGCGGACGCTACACTCATAGAACGTTTGCGGGAGCTGCTGCACCCGGGCGACCGGGTACTGATCAAAGGCTCCAATCGGGTCTTCTGGGCAATCCGTTTCGTCGAACTGCTGACCCGTAAACTAGAGCAGCAACAAAACTCAGGCTGAGAGCCCGCGATTTTCCGGCGGCATCACAAGAACTCTCACAAGCCCAGTCGATGTGCGATCAATTGACGCTGAATCTCGGAAGTCCCCGAATAAAGTGTGCTGGCGATTCCGTCTCTCAAGGCTCGTTCGATACCGCTATCGGTAACGACCCCCACGGGCGGCCCGCGAATCCAAAGCCGAAAAGCGCAGGCGGAGTACTGGTTGGCACGCCGGCCTCTCCCGGAGTCGCCACCGGTACGGTGGTGGTTCTCAACGACCCGTTCGGCTGCATGGGCAAACAGTTGCCTCGCAACGCGGTAATAGTTGCACCCATCGTAACCCTATCCCTCGCGTACTCGCTGATTGGCTGCGCTGCCCTGGTCACCGAAGCCGGCGGGCTGGCATCCCACGGCGCCAATTGTCGCCAGAGAGATGGGTATACCAGCCGTCGTCGGACTCAGCGCGGCGCGCGCGCACCTCATCACGGGAATGTCCGTCACCGTGGACGGCGCCAACGGCGAGGTTGCCATTCTGGACAAGCCCAGGGGGTAGTCCGGGCGGGGGTGAGCGAGTTTCGGCCCGAAGTTCTGGCAAACTACAACTGTAAAAGCCCACCGGGGTGTCAGAATTTTTTACAGTTTTTTGCACCTACCCCCGGGTTCACTCTTAAGTCGTTATATTTTAAGAGATTATTGGGGAGTTTCGACGGCCAGCGCCAACCTCGGCGATTGCCGGGTGTAAGCTAGTCTGACATAAAAAGATGTGAATGAATCGAAAGCCTTTAAAAATCAATGGCTTATTAAATGGCATTCATATTGCATCATTGATCGCGCTGGCGCACCGCCGCTGGGCGTCGGTGATTCGGTCTAAAGGCGATCATCCAGGCTGAGAATGGATGTAATGGGCACGGTTGTAGTGGATCTAGGCTCACAAATTGAAGAGGTTGAACATGCGCACACGTATACCTGGGATGTTTCTGGTACTTGTATTTTGGGGGTTCACTCCGATTGCAGCCCTTGCCGCGGCCTGTGAGAACTATCCGCTGTCTGACGCCCAGCTCCAGCATATCGACGAAGGTTCGCTGGAAATTGATATCCCTGAAGGCGAAGTGCCCGTCATTGAACGCTGTGACACCAATGGCGACAACATGGTTGATATCAACGATATCCGGGACATAGCCAGGCACCGCAACCAGCCCGCCGCCCATCCGGATGATCCTATGGATTGGGATCGAAACAATGTAATCAACATCCTGGATGCACGCGGATGCCAGTTGGCTTGTAGCTACCCTCGATGCCGAGTTCAAACTAACTCTCCGGAGACGCAGGCGGGCGGGGCTTCCGAAGCGGCGGATTGTTATCAGGCAGACGATTTTGACGGAGATGGCAAAGAAGACTTTGCCGGTATGTTCGAACATACCGGAGAAAAGCAGCGCGGCGGTGAATGGACCCTGGAAGTGGTCATCTTCAACGAAGACGAAAACGGCGAAGTCCAGAGCATCACCTATCCCTATAGTGGCCAGAATTCAAAGGAGACGGGTGAGATTAAACAGCATTTGAGCAAACAACCGGCCGGTATGGTCAATCTCAACCCGGGAACATTGATGATAGAAAAACCTGCAATCGTTTCATACCAGGACGGTGAGCCAAAGGTCCTCTACTACTTTGAAGATGGAAAACCGGCTCGTGCGTTTTATGGAGTTGACGATTGAGACGTGGGGGAAACGAAGTGAAAAATGAAGTAACGAAATCAAGGGGATCAACAATGAAGTCCAGGTTTTTTTGCCTGCTCCTATTGGCAGGCATGGGTTTTCACACGCAGGCTGCACTCATCAGTTTCGATCCGGCCGGTCAGTCCGTCGGGTTGGGCGACAGCGTCAGCGTCGATTTAGTGATATCCGGTTTGGGTGATGACATCCTGACGGGGTTCGACCTGGATGTCAGTTTCGATGATTCCCTTCTGGTCTTCGATAGTTTCACCGTGGATCCATTCGGCACGGGACTGGACCCCTTCGGCCTGGATTTCGGTTTTTTCAGTTACGGCTTTGAAATTGGTTTCGGTACCGCTGCCGTTGGCGACCTGAGCCTCGAGTCCGATGCAACTCTGGAAGTCTCCCAGCCGAACAGCTTTGTCCTGGGGACGCTCAACTTCACTGCCTTGAACGTCCAGGGTACCAGTTCACTGGATATTACCTACTCGGTACTCGCCGGTGGATTCGTGTTTGACGACGATCTCGGATTCGAAGTCGCATCGGAACTCGATGCGGATCTGCAATCCGGATACATCACCGTGCCTGAACCCGGATCCTTGTTGCTGTTGATGAGTGGCTTGTTGGGCATGGGGATACACAGAAGAAATAGCGTTATCCGAAGAAAATCCCAACATATTCGAAACGCAGATTCATAGGTCGCGGGGGACAAATAATAATGGATACCAAAATTTTGCGAAATCTGCTCGGAGGCCTGGTCGGTTTTGCGTTTCTCGGAGCGGTCGGGGCCGCCAACGCCGCCACGGTCACGGATACTTCCGGGTTCAACACGCCCATCAGTGTCATTAATTTCAGTCAATACGCGTTCTGCACGGACTACGGAAGTGCGCCATGCCAGAACCAGGACGTTGGGGGTTTAGTCGGTGAGTCTGTGCTGTTCACCGGGACAAATGGGTTCCTGGGTGCCTCACTGTACAATGCGGAATTTGGGCTGGGTTCAAACGGCTCCTGGGACTCGGGACGCAACGGTTATGTGGGGATCAACAATCAGCAGGGAGGGTCGGGAATATTCGCCGAGTTCGAGTTTGCTCAAGGCTTGAGCGACGTCGGTGCATTTGTGAACTACGGTCCAGGTATTGGCGGTACTCCGCTCATGCAGGTGTTTGACATCAACCATGTCCTCCTCGAAACCTTTTCCGTATCGGTTGCCGCCCCGATTGCCACCACCGGCACCAACAACGGGGCTTTTCGCGGCTTCAGCCGTGCCTCGGACGATATTTACTTCATTCGGTTCACCGACGGGTTTACCGTGCTGGACGACTTGTCGTTTGCCCGCAGCGGTGCCCAACCCACGGTTTTTTCAATCATCGTCGTCCCCGACACCCAGATTTACGTGGAACAAAACCCCGAGATATTCGAGGCACAGGTGCAATGGATAGTCGACAATCAAGTTGCTGAAAATATCATTTATGTCGCACATCTAGGCGACCTGAAAGACGACCTGAGCTGCGACAACAAAACGGTCACCAACGGCACCGGTGGGGGACGTACGGAGTGGGCCATTGTCGACGATACCTTCGTCGTGCTGGAAAACGCCAACATTCCCTACGGTGTGGTGCCTGGCAACCACGATTTCGATCAGTTAAATGGCGGTTGCCCAAACTTTTCCACTCAGCGTCCGCTCTCGGACTACAACCAGTTTTTCGGGCCAACGCGCTTCAACGGCCAGCCCTATTACGGCGACCCGAGCGTTCCGACGCCTGGCAACCGGGTCACCAACAGCAATGAAGACAATTTCACTCTGTTCGGTTTCGGTGGCGTCGAATTCATCGCCATCAATCTGGCGTACAAGCAGGCGGCCAACTCATCGGGTAATGATCAAGAAGTTACATGGGCTGACGCGTTACTCAAGGCGTATCCTAATCGGCTGGGTATCATCACGACTCATTATTTTCTGAATCAAAATCCCGAAGTGGGTGTGGGTGGTTCCCGCAACAATTTCGGACCGTATGGTCAGGAAGTTTACGATGGGCTTTCGAACAACCCCAATCTGTTCATGATGTTGAGCGCGCATCAACGCGGTGAAGCCTGGCGCGTCGAAACGACGGGCCGCGGAGGCTTGAACCCGGTTCAAGTGCTGCTCTCCGACTATCAGTCGGTAAATTATCCTTCCAATCCCAACAATGTCGATTACGGCAATCTCAATGGGAATAGGGGTAATTTCGGCGATGCCGGATTCATCCGGATCATGCGATTCGATATGGTTACCGGGATGGTGAACATAGAAACCTTCATACCGCCCGTACCTTTCCTGGGCCGTAACAACGCGTTGGTGAGCGATTATTTCCCCGGTAGCGGAACGGGAATGGATAAGGACACCGCGTCTAATTTGAGTTTCCCGTTCCCGTAATTGGTCAGGGGCTCTTCGGGTTCGGTGGAGGAACATCGAGGGTTTGGCAGGGGCATCCGGCAGTGGTCCCTGCCCGCCATGGCTGAGCAACACGATGGTCCCATGGGAACGAGTCTCCTGATTCAATCAGATATCCTCTGTAACTCCATGATATCATACGAAAAATTTATATTTTTCTGAGAGAATCCCAGCCCGGGCAACCGGGGACGCCTTTTGAACGACCGGTAGCTGAAGTAGAGAATCCAAACTCGAACAAGAGATTTGGTTCAGCTTTTGAACACCTGTGTCATACTGACTCGGAATGTTACGGGCACCATGCGGCTTGGCATGGGGTACTTCCAACGTCTTCTGGATTAACGATGATTGTAGATGCGTTCGGGCGCAGATTCAGGAACCTCAGGGTCAGCCTCACCGCTGCCTGCAACTATGCCTGCACCTATTGCGTACCCGATGGGAAACGGCTGCAAGCGGCGGAATATGAACTTTCCGCTCCGGAAATGGCGCGGGCCGTCTCACTTCTGGTCGATGCAGCCGGCATCGAAAAGTTGCGTATCACCGGGGGCGAGCCGTTGCTCTCACCCAAGTTCGATGAGCTGTTGCCGGCAATCATGCAAATGCCCCTGGACGATGTCTCGCTGACTACCAACGGTCAGTTGATTCAACGTAAAGCTGAGGTGTTGCTGAGTTCGGGAATGAGGCGCATAAACGTGAGCCTCGATACCCTCGACCCCATCCGTTTCCGGGAAATCGCTCGCGGCGGCGATCTCGAGACGGTGCTCACCGGCATCAAATTGCTGCACTCCGCGGGCTTGAAAATCAAAATCAACATGGTGCCGATGCGCACCCGAAATGCCGACCAGATCAAACCCATGTTGGAGTACTGCCTTGCCCACGGTTTCGAATTACGTTTCATCGAACTCATGAACATGGGCCACCTCAGGGCGCAGGGTAACCAGTATCAACAGGAATTCTTCGGTATGGAGGAAATCCTGGAAACCATCGGCGAGAACTACGAGTTCACCCGCACGGAGGCCCCCTATGACTCGACGGCGGTACGTTACGAGATTCCGGATCGCGGCTATTTCGGCATCATCGCCAACGAGAGCGAGCCTTTCTGCAGTTCCTGCACGCGGTTGCGCCTTTCTTCCAACGGTTATCTCTACGGCTGCCTGTCGAACGCGGTCTGCCACGACATCAAACCGATTTTGGAAATGGATCATCATCAGGCGATGGCCCGGTTACAGACCATGCTGGTAAGAACCCTGGCGGACAAGCAGGAGCTGAGCTTTCGGGGCGAGGTAACGGTGATGAAGTTCATCGGCGGGTGAACTCGCGTTTGCGGAAAAGTGGAGAAGCCTGAAAGCCTGTTCGAGACGTTGTGCGCTTTGCAGGCGTCAAAAAAACTACCGCCGGTGAAATCATGGAAACCGGAACGCACCGGCACCATCGATATCCGGATTGCCGCCGATGGCATGTGGTATCACGATGGAGACCCGATCCTGCGAGATGCAATACAGAAGCTCTTCGCCACCATCCTACGCCTCGATCCCGACGGTTATTGCCTGGTCACCCCGGCCGAGAAACTCTACATCGAGGTCGAAGACGTGCCATTTCTCGCCATCGACATGGAAGTGAGGGGCAGGGCGCCCGACTCCGATCTCCTGTTCACGACAAATATGGACGACCACGTCCTCGTCGATACCGAACACGCGCTGCGTGTGGCCGAGGAAAATGGCCGCCCACGTCCTTATCTGCACGTCCGCGACGGTCTGGAAGCGCTTCTGACTCGGCCGGTTTATTACCGCCTGGTGGACGAAGGTTGTTCGGAAGGCGCCGACTACTGCGTCTACAGCGCCGGTCAACGCTTCGTTCTGGGCCATACCTGACCGCGACCCGCAACTCTACATGTTGGGATAGTTAGGCCCCCCAGCCCCCTCGGGCACCACCCAGACAATGTTCTGCGCCGGATCCTTGATATCGCAGGTTTTACAATGAACGCAGTTCTGTGCATTGATCTGAAACCGCGCCTCGCCGTTTTCCTCCACAACTTCATAAACCCCCGCCGGGCAATAGCGCTGTGCCGGTTCATCGTAGTCCGGGAGGTTCCGCGCCAATGGAATGTCGACATCGAGAAGCTGCAGATGACATGGCTGGTCTTCCTCGTGATTGGTATTCGAGACGAACACCGATGACAGCTTGTCGAAAGACAACACGCCATCCGGTTTCGGGTAGTCGATCCGCTTGGACTCGGCCGCCTTCTTCAACGTCGCATGATCCGGGGTCGGGTCTTTCAGCGTAAAAGGAAGTTTGCCGCGAAACAGCATCTGGTCTACCAGAACAAAAGCGGAACCCGCTAGCGTACCGAACTTATGTAACGCCTGCTGTGAATTACGCGCCGCATGGAGTTCAGCGTGAAGCCAGGACCGTTCGAACTTATCGGCAAAACTCGTGAGGTTTTTACCACCGAGGGGGTCGCTTGCGAGGGATTCGAACACCGCTTCGGCCGCCAGCATGCCCGATTTCATCGCCGTATGACTGCCTTTGACTTTGGTCATATTGAGAAACCCGGCATTGTCCCCCACGAGCAACCCACCGGGCACCGTCAGTTCCGGCAAAGCCGATAATCCGCCTTTGACAATGGCGCGCGCACCGTAAGACACCCGAGTGCCCCCCGCGAGGGTTGCGGCGATGAGCGGATGATGTTTCCAGCGCTGGAACTCGTCAAACGGACTCATATGGGGGTTGCTGTAGGAAAGATCCAGGATGAGACCAAGGGAAATCTGGCTGTTTTCCAGATGGTAGAGGTAAGAGCCGGTAAACAGGCCGGGTAAGTGTGCTCCAGGCCACCCTACGGTGTGCACCACCTTGCCGGGTACGTGGTTTGCCTCGGGAACATCCCACAACTCTTTGAAACCAATGGCGTAATGTTGCGTGGCTGAGTTTCTCTGCAGGTCGAACTTCTCGATGAGCCGTTTACCCAGGTTTCCACGGCATCCTTCCGCGAAAATAGTGTACTTCCCACGTAGTTCATATCCCGGCGCATACGTTGGTTTTTGCTCACCGCTGGCGTTGACTCCCATGTCGGTAGTTGCAATGCCGGCTACCGCCCCATCGTCGTCGTAAAGGATCTCCGAGGCGGCAAATCCCGGAAACATGTCCACGCCGAGGGTTTCGGCCTGCTCGCCGAGCCAACGGCACAAATTGCCAAGGCTGACCGCATAGTTTCCACGGTTGTGGGCCGGGCGCGGGACCGCAATTCCGGGCACCCTGATTCGTCTGGTAGCGTTGACGAGGTAATAAACTTCGTCATGGATGACCGGATTGTTTAGAGGCGCCCCCCGTTCCTGCCAATCCGGGAAAAGCTCGTTCAACGCCGTGGGTTCAACCACCGCCCCGGAGAGAATGTGAGCGCCTATCTCGGATCCTTTCTCCACCAGGCAGACCGATATTTCGCTCCCTTGTTGATCCGCAAGTTGTCTGATTCGACAGGCTGCGGCAAGCCCCGATGGGCCTCCGCCGACGATGACGACATCAAATTCCATCGATTCTCTTTCCACCAGAAGCGCTCCGATTATTGGCATATGGCAGTATTCCGGTTCGATTATAAGGTATGCCGCGCGGCTATGCGCACCAGCACGCGTGCATGCGCGCAGGGGATGGGGGTGAGTTGTTGCTTCCCGCTTGACCTTGGGTAAGGGGTCAAGCGAGAATACGCGGCCCGTTAGAGTAGGGCACTCGAGAGGGCACTCATAACAAGTCATCTTAAGCAGTGTCGCATGGATATCGAAGGTGCCTCCTCGCTGGGCGACAATAAAAACAACGGCTTGTGATAATTGTTTCGATCTAACCAACTCGTTTGTTAGTTAATTTTGTCAATCCCAACCATATGAGGAATTCATGAAGGTTTTGGTTCCGGTAAAACGCGTCGTGGACGCGAACGTCAAAATCCGGGTAAAACCCGACAATACCGGTGTCGATTTGACCAACGTCAAAATGACCGTCAACCCTTTTTGCGAAATAGCAATAGAGGAAGCAGTGCGCCTGAAGGAGGCAGGGACGGCCACGGAAGTCGTTGCGGTTGCCGTGGGTGGTAGCGCTTGTCAGGAACAACTACGCACTTGTCTGGCTTTAGGAGCAGATCGTGCCGTGCTCATCGAAACCGATGTAGACGTTCAGCCTCTTGGGATTGCGACTGCGCTGAAGGCTCTGCAGGAGAAGGAACAAGCCGATATCATACTGTTCGGAAAACAGAGTATTGACGGTGATAACAGTCAGACTGGCCAGATGTTTGCCGCGTTGACAGGGGCACCCCAAGGCACGTTTGCTTCCGAAGTCAGAATCGAAGACGGCAAAGCTTTTGTGACCCGAGAGGTTGACGG
>JAPUJX010000079.1 GCA_027295975.1 Gammaproteobacteria bacterium | reverse complement strand
ACTCTGAGGGCTACGGGGATGGCCCGTGGGGCAAGCAACTCGATGCCCATGGCGGCGCCCTGGTTGTTCTGACGGACCCAGCGCACGACCGCAACACACCAGCGCGGATCTGTCTCGTCTCGAAGGGCCAGCAGTTCTCCGGTTTGCACGTTCCCCGGCAGCGGTTCGTTCCAGCGGATCCGGTAACCACCGGGGCTCGTATTCACAGAGATTGTGTCGTAGAAGCAGAAATTCTGTTTCGCGACACTTTCGGCTTTTTTTGGTTTTCCCCGGGGATTCAGCGCTTGGCTCGGCACCGGGATGCGTCCGGTATTCTCGATATTGGAGTTCTTGGGGACACGTACCAGATCGAATGCGGTATCCCAGACGTCCCTTTCGGGTTCGGTGAGGAAAGGGTTGATCTCGCGCCGCAAAACGGCGTCGGTGCCGGCTAGCTGATCGGCAAACTCGACCCCACCGGAGAGAAAATAATGTGTGGTGCGCAGCCCCAGACAGACTTTCACGGACCCTGAGGTCGGTGCCCGTCGGTACGCACGAGGTTTCATCAATCCCCAGGCGTCCACCAGGTGGCTCAGAATCTCGTTGGGCACGGAGTCGGGTATCTGAATGCCGCTGTCGAGTTTTTTCAGGTAAGCCTCGAGTTCGAATACGAGTACATCGGAACGGATACCACGCGGTTCGTTGGGGTTTTGCAACAGCTTGCTGTATTGGGGCCCTTGATCCGACTCCAGATCGATTATGAACAATGCTTCGTCGGTATCGCTTCCCAGCGTCACCTTCGGAGTCCACGACTCGAGGGCGTTGAACACCTGAGCCAGGTGCCGGTGCCGCAATTGATTGGGTTTGCAGCAGGCCAGCAGTAGTGAACGCAGGTAAGTATCGGCGATGGTCGTGTTGGTTGTGGAATGGTTTTCAGGGTCTTCCTGTTCGATATCGTTTACCTCCAGCCGTTCTGCGAGGAGATAAAGCTGGTTCAGTTCCAGCCAGAGTCGATCGCCGGGTGACACGTAAAATTGCAGGGTGCGCAACAACGTTCTCGAGAGATCCGACAGCGCCCGATGTGTTGCGAGGGGCAGGATGTTTTTGCCCAGAGACGGATTCCCGGCAAGATCCTCGAGGGCTTCCATGATGATCACTTTGTAGCCTGTACAGAGGTTGGTCATCAGCCGCTGAGCGAGCCTTGCGACCCCGTCACCCTGATTATTGGCACCGACGGTGGTTCTATCGAGGCGCGCACAGATGTAGTGGATGGTCGGGCGCACGTTCTCGAGAAGCTCCATGCGTACCGCGAAATCCGTATCGAGCCTGGCGAGTTCGAAAGTTGCTTGACGAAGTTGCGCCGCTGTGTCCGCCGTATTAGCCATGGGCAGGCTGCCGACCCACTCGGCCAGAGCAGTGGGGTCGGGATCACAGAAGGACAAGGCATCCAGATCCGTGTCCGGGATTGTCAACTTGACCGACAAGTCATCGTGCATGGACAAACGCCATATGAGTTACCCGCTATAAGGGAAGTATAGTGAAAACAAACATCCCAAACAGTGATTTGGCGCCATCCAGTTGCATAACCTGCCATGAGCTTGTCATCGGGGTTACCATGGACGTCAGTCTCCAACGGGCAGGTAAACGAGAGAAACATGGCGAGCTATTCCACCAACGAATTCCGATCCGGTCTGAAGGTACTTCTGGAAGGGGATCCCTGTTCCATTCTGGAGAACGAGTTCGTCAAACCCGGTAAAGGTCAGGCGTTCAACCGCGTGAAGTTTCGCAACCTCAAGACGGGACGGGTCTGGGAACGTACCTTCAAATCGGGTTTGAGATTAGAAGCCGCGGACGTGCTGGAAATCGATATGGAGTATCTCTACACGGATGGGGAGTTTTGGCATTTCATGAAAACCGACGGCAGTTTCGAGCAGATAGCCGCGGCGGAAGCGACCGTGGTGGACGTCAAGAACTGGCTGAAGGAACAGGAAGTCTTCGAGGTCACTTTGTGGAACGATACGCCCATCTCGGTTACCCCACCGAACTTTGTGGAACTGGAAGTCGCCGAGACGGATCCCGGCTTGAAGGGAGACACCGCCCAGGGTGCCACCAAGCCCGCCACGCTTTCGACTGGTGCCACCATCAAGGTACCGCTGTTCGTCAATATCGGGGATGTCCTGCGAATCGACACCCGCAAGGGCGAGTACGTCAGCCGCGCTTGAGTGTTCGTGTTCCATCCCAACGATTTGCCTCCCCATTGAACCGCTTCTGGCGACCCAGTTGCAGCCTGGAAGCTTTGCAGGTGCGTGCTCGGTTGTTGCGAACCGTGCGCGAATTTTTCGCCGATCGAGAGGTGCTCGAGGTCCAGACGGCCACACTTGCCGCCCACGCGGTAACAGACACGTCGATCGAATCTTTGCGGGTGGCGGACGGGGCTTTCCTGCAGACTTCGCCGGAGTACCAGCTCAAGCGTTTGTTAGCGGCCGGGGCTCCATCGATTTATCAAATGGGACCCGTCTTTCGCGCCGGTGAAGCAGGCCGGCTTCACAACCCGGAATTTACCCTGTTGGAGTGGTACCGACTGGGATTCGACGAGGTGATGCTCATGGCTGAGGTTGCCGAACTGGTCGATCTGGTGCTCGGTCCTCAGCCGGTGCGCATATTGACGTATCGGGAATTGGTTGGAACGCTGACCGGTGATCGCGATGTGCTGGACTTGGCGTGTGCCGATGCACTCGCGAAGCTGGGAGGCGGACGGGTATTCGTGACCGGGTATCCAGCGGAGCAGGCAGCCCTCGCCCGTCTCGACTCTACCAATCCAGCGGTGGCGGCGCGATTTGAACTGGTGGTTGATGGTGTCGAGATCGCCAACGGCTACCATGAGCTTGGAGATGCCGCCGAACTCCGTCACCGCTTTCTCGACGACTGCGCCGTACGTCTGCGCAGGGGTCATTTCTGTCCGGAGATAGATGAGCGGTTTCTCGCGGCGATGGAGGCCGGGTTACCCGATTGCGCCGGTGTGGCGCTGGGAATAGATCGGCTGCTGATGTTGAAGATGGGTGCTTCGAGCCTCGCGGACGTCATGCCGTTTCCCGGGGACAGTGCGTGATATCACGCTGAAGTTTTCAGCCGATAAGATGACCCATTAACTGACCCACACGCACTTTTGAGCCGCGGCGGAGCGATCCGTCGAGCTCCACCCGGCCCGATTCGAAACAGACGATGACCGTGGAACCGAGCAGGAAACGGCCGATCTCACTGCCTCGCTCGAATCGCAGCGCGTAATCGGTCACCGTGAGCGATTGATAAGGTGATCGAGGTCCGGACCAGACCGTCTCGATACTTGCGACAATCAACGCACCCACCAGAACTACCAGCATGTCTCCGTGGCCACTCTCGAAATGGCAGACCAGTCGTTCGTTTCGGCAGAAGAGATCCGAGATCGACGCCTCGGTCTTCGCGTTTACGGAAAAAAGCCCACCGGGAATAGCGGTTGTCCGAATGAGCCTGGCGCCGATAGGCAGATGAACGCGGTGATAGTCTTTCGGCGCGAGGTATACGGTGGCGAAGGTTCCGCCGTTGAATTGAGGCAAATCCGCGCCGGTTAACGAACGCAGTGAATAACTGGTCCCCTTGGCTTGCATCAGCTTGTCATGGGTGATGGGTCCTATCTGGCTGATGGAACCGTCAGCAGGGCATGAAACCGCTAATGGGTCGGTTGTTATGGGTCGTGCGTCGGAGCGTAGTTCACGGGTGAAAAAATCGTTGAAGGAGTTGTAGTCATCCGGCGAAGAGCGTGCTGCTTCGCGCAAATCCACTCCGTATGCGGCTGCGAAGGTCTGAATGAAAGTACGGCGTATCCAGGGGGTCTGCGAACACGCGAAACGCCCCACCAGTCGCGAGAGGCCATGCTGCGGAAGCAGGCGTTGTAGAGCCGCGAAGCGCCTGCTCATGGTCCGGTAATCGGCGTATCGTCGCGGTTACCCCACTCCGCCCATGAACCGTGATAGGCACGGATTTTTTCAAAGCCGCAGAGTCGAGCTGTTAGATAGGAAAGCCCGGAGCGATGATGGGTATGGCAGTGGGTGATGATGGACTTCTCGGGCACCAGCCCATGGGCCGCAAGCAGCTCTTCGAGGTTTGCCGTCAGACGGAGATTGTTTGAGCTGTCTTTTAATTCCATCCAATCGAGGTGCACGGCCCCGGGTATGTGCCCGGACCGATTTGATGTCCGGCGCAAACCGAGAAACTCCTCTTTCGAGCGCACGTCCCAGATAATCTGCTCCGGGTCATCGATAGCGATCAGCACGTCTTCCAGTTCGGCGATGGGCGAGTCGTTCAGTGTCAGGTTGACCCTCCGGAACTCGGGTTGCGCGCCGAAGCCCGCTTCCAACGGCAGTTCAGCCCCATGCCAGGACATCAATCCTCCGTTCAGATAGCCGCTTCGACGGTGGCCGATGATGTCCAGAGTCCAGATGAACCGTCCGGCCCAGCCACCCCCCTCGTCGTCGTAGGCGACGATGTCGAGATTGGCGTGATAACCGAGGCGGCCGAATAACGCGGTTAACCGGTCGGTACCTGGCAGCCGGCCCGTGGCGGGCGGTGAGCCGTCGATCAATTCCTTCGGCTCCACGAGCACCGCCCCGGGGATGTGTGCCTGATCGTACGTTTCGCGGGAAGCGACATGGACCAGTAACAGGTTTTCCCTTGGCAGCGCGGCGAGGGTTTCCGGTTCGAGTAGCTTTATTGGAGAGATGATTGATGCCTCGTAGCAGGTAGCGGGAGCGTTATGTTAACGAAGAAAACGCGATCCGGGACACTATAGCGCGGCGCCGACAGTGGCTACATAATGGTTCATGGACGTTGTTAGGAGAACCAGGTGCCCGCGAACCTGATCTGGATGGACTTGGAAATGACCGGCCTCGACCCGGAGAACGACGTCATTATCGAGATGGCCACCATCGTCACGGACGGCGACCTCAACATTATCGCTGAAGGTCCGGTGCTCGCCATTCGCCAACCCGAAGAGAAGCTGCTGGCCATGGATGAGTGGAATCAGACGCATCACGGAACTTCAGGGTTGTTGGAACGGGTGCGTAACGAAGGGGTGATCGAGCGGGAGGCGGAAGCCCAAACCCTGGCTTTCGTGGAGCGGCATGCGGAGAAACGCACCGCGCCTTTATGTGGTAACACCATTTGGCAGGACCGGCGATTCCTCGCTCGTTACATGCCCACCCTGGAAGCCTATCTACACTACCGTATTGTCGACGTCAGCAGCCTCAAGGAGCTTGCCGCGCGCTGGCGCCCGTCGCTGCTGAACGGATTTGTGAAAAAGAACGCTCATACGGCGTTGGCCGATATCCGGGAATCCATCGAAGAACTCAGATATTACAAAGAACATTTCATCCGCCCCGAGTGAGACGCGCCTCCAGCCTGTCCAGGGCCCAGAAGATGTGCTCGCGCACCATCTCCGATACGGGTTTAGTTTCGCACGATCGGCTGAGGCATTCCCGCAGCGCTCCCATGACGGGTTCCGTAGGCTCGCCGTTTCCAAGCGCAACCGCCAGATTGCGCTGCCATTGCTGATAGTTGATGCGCCTGATGGCACTGCCTTCGGTTTTTTCCAGGAACTCGGCTTCGGTCCAGTCGAACAACACCAGAAGATCGGGTTGGTCGAGATTCTGGCGCGGCCCGAAGTCTCCTTCTGAGGTTTGTCTGGCGTAACGATTCCACGGACAGACCAACTGGCAGTCGTCGCACCCGAATACCCGATTC
>JAPUJX010000078.1 GCA_027295975.1 Gammaproteobacteria bacterium | reverse complement strand
CGTTCACTCGCGTCCCCTCGATCTGGCGGGAGGCTATTTCGTCACGGGTGACGGTTATCGAACAGAAAATTCCACTATTGTCTGCAACGGCATCCTCAACTCGCATCTGCTGAACCTTTACGGTGCGCGAAAGACCGGCCTCGAGCGCGCGAAAACGGGTGGTGGCTGTTACGTGGTGGATCCCGGCGGGCAGTCTGTAGACTCGATGATCGGCGATGTGGAACGCGGCGTCCTCATCACCCGATTTTCAGGCGGGCGGCCCAACGACAAAGGGGATTTTTCAGGTGTCGCCAAAAACAGTTATTACATCGAGGGCGGTGAAGTCAAACATCCCGTCTCCGAAACGATGATCAGCGGCAACATGGCGGAGCTGTTACACAACATCGTCGGGATCTCCAGGGAACGGGCGGATTTCGGAGACAGTATCTATCCCTGGGTCAGGACGACGGGCGTTGGGATATCCTGACCGACGCCGGATCGAGAAGGTTTAATGAACATCAACTACCTCGACGGCGAAGACGTTCGCCGCCACCTGACGATGACCGCTTGCATCGAACTCATGGCTGACACCCAGGCCGCGATCTCGCGCGGTGAGATCACCTTACCGTTGCGCCACGTGTTGCCATTGAACGGGCAGGACAATTCTCTGCTCATCATGTCCGGGGAGATAACAAAACAGGAGGTATTCGGCGCGAAGCTCATCAGCCTGTTTCCCGGTAATCCCTCCAGGGGAAAAGCGGTCATTCAGGGAGGCATCTTACTTTTTGACAACGTCACCGGTTCCGCGATCGTGCTGGTGGAAGCGTCTTCCATAACAGCCATCCGCACCGCCGCCGCCAGCGGAGCCGCCACCCGCGTTCTGGCCAAACCAGATTCACACCGTCTGGCGATACTGGGTTGCGGCGTTCAGGCGGCAACTCACCTACAGGCCATGCTCGAAGTGCGACCTATCGATGAGGTGCGCATCTGGGGTCGCAGCTTCGAGAAGGCAGAAGCTTTTGTCACCCAACATTCGTCCGCCGTCGGCAGCACGACCTTGTTTGCGACTCCCACTGTCCGGGAAGCGGTTGCAGACGTCGACATCGTCTGCACGGTGACCGGCGCCCACAAGCCAATACTCGAAGGCGGTTGGCTGGCGAGCGGTGTACATCTCAATCTTGTCGGCGCCCACGACGCAAAAAGCAGAGAGGTTGATGGCGAGACCTTGCGCGGCGCGCAAATTTTCACCGAAGTGAGCGAATTTGCCTGGGCCGAAGCCGGAGACATTCTGCTGGCCCTGGAAGAAGGCGCCATCGGCAAATCGAATATCGTTGCTGAGATCGGTGAAGTGTTCAATGGCAGGTTACCGGGACGTAAGAGTCGTGCCGATAAAACGGTTTACAAAAACCTCGGCAATACGGCTCAAGACCTAACCGCGGCTTTTTACGTTTACAACAAAACGAGAAGTTAACCCGTCGACAGGAAATCTGATGCGACACCAGCGTTCATTTCCGGCCCCACCTGAAACGATCGTATCGGTACGCCCGGGCCTCGAACTCTGACCGCTGATTGAGCACCATGTCCGCAACGATTTTTCCGGAACCGCAAGCCATGGTCCAACCGAGGGGACCGTGGCCGGTGTTGAGAAACAAATTGGCGAGGGGCGATGTGCCGAGAATCGGCATGCCGTCGGTAGTCATCGGTCTCAATCCAGTCCAGCTTTTCATCCTTTGCTCATCTATCCGGAATTCAGGATAAATTCGTCTGAGCAGCGCCAGCAGGTTGGCAATCCGACGCGGGTTTATCCGCTGATCGTAGCCGGTGAACTCCGCCGTTCCCGCGATGCGCAAACTCTCCCCGAGAGGCACCACCGCCGCGTGGATTTCATCGTCGATTACCGCGTGACGCGGTCGCGGACCGGCCTCAATCATGGGCAGGGTGAGGGAATATCCCTTGGCAGGGCGTACCGGGAGACGGAACCCCAGTTGTTTTGCGAATTCCGGGGAATAACTGCCGGTGGCCAGAACGTACGCATCCGCCTCGAGACTTTCGCGCGCGGTAATCACGCCGGTAACCATTTTGCGGCGCCGCTCGACCCTGAGCACCTGTTCGCCAAAGCGGAATATCACCCCTGAATTTTTCGCAACATCACAAAGCGCTTCGCAGAACAGGCGGGCGTTACCAACTTCGTCGTCGGGATAGGCAATGCCACCACTGAGATCGCCCTTGATCGGCGCCAGTGCCGGTTCGAACTCGATCAGTTCCTCCCGTGTCAACGCCCGGTGGCGAATTTCCACCTGCTTGAGGAAGTGGGCGACCTTCAACCCATGCTCCAGACCCTTTTGCTTCCGAAATACCTGCAACGTCCCGTCCATGGCATGCTCGAATTGCAGGGGGTGTTTCTGCAGGAGGGTGGCCAACACCGTTTGGGAGTAGGAGCTGATGCGCACATTGTTGAGAAAACTCGACTCGTAGCGCGCCTGGGTCGAGTTGCGCAGAAACGACAGTCCCCATAATGCAAGGGATGGAAGCGCTTTCGGGCGCAACAACATCGGCGCATCCTCTCGTCCGAGAGATCTCAGCAGCACGCCGAAAACACCGGGTGAATTCCACGGATCGGCGAGACTGGGGGTGAGCAACGAACCGTTGGCAAAGCTGGTCTCCCTCGCCGGCCCCGAGGCACGGTCCAGCACGGTCACCGCCGCGCCTTGTTCCCGGAGGAAGTAGGCGGTTGTTACCCCCGCCAGGCCACATCCCAATACGATAACGTGCATTCAATAAATCCCTGAATTTCCGCCGCGCTGGGTATTTACATCGCTTGCCATACATTTACCCCCGAGCACCCCCGAGCACCCTCGAGATCCGCGACCACAGGCAAATGTTACCTCAAGCGGGCTATAACATTCCTCGGTTGTACGTTAGAGCAATCCGCCTGCCGTTCGTTTACATTTGCGGGTGTCGGTTACGCACACTTTTGTTCAGGAAGATTTATGAGTCTCAAGATAGCGGAGATATTCAGCATCGAGGGTAAGGTGGCCATCGTCACCGGTGGATCCCGAGGCATCGGCAAGATGATTGCCCGGGGTTATGTCGAAAATGGTGCGGTGGTGTACATCACCTCCAGAAAAGCCGACCAATGTAATGCAACGGCGGATGAACTCGCGGAGTCTGGCACCTGTTATTCCATACCTGCGGATCTGGCGAGCAAACAGGGCCGAGATGACTTCGTCGAGGCGTTCCAGGCCCGTGAGGACAATCTGGACATTCTGGTGAACAACGCCGGCGCCGCGTGGGGCGCGCCATTCGACGAATTTCCGGAAAGTGGTTACGACAAGGTCATGGATATCAACCTCAAGGCGATATTCATGCTCACCCAGGCTCTATTACCCATGCTGGAACTTGGCGCTGACCAACTGAACCCCGCCCGGGTCATCAACATCGGCTCCGTCGACGCCATGAAGGTATCCTCCCAGGACAACTATTCCTACGGCGCCAGCAAGGCGGCCGTACATTGGCTGACGAAAAACTTCGCGCTCAAATTGAGCCACCGCGGCGTCACCTTCAACGCCATCGCCCCCGGTCCCTTCGCAAGCAAGATGATGGAATGGACTCTGGAAAACTTTCAGGACCGGATAGAGGCAGGCAACCCCATGGGCCGCATCGGCTGCCCCGCCGACATGGCCGGGATCGCAATCTACCTCGCGTCTCCCGCCGGCAGCTATCTCAACGGTACCGTCATTCCAGTTGACGGGGGTTCCAACCTGGGAGCCCTGGTGACCTAGCGTCCTGTCGTTAATGCCGAATCATCGTCTAGGGTAACTA
>JAPUJX010000077.1 GCA_027295975.1 Gammaproteobacteria bacterium | reverse complement strand
AAAACACGCCGAGACCCCGGTCCAAGACCGTCGAATGGGTTGCCTGAGTGGCTCGCGGCACCATAGCATATTGCCTCGGCATCCTGGCGACGCGCCCATCCAGGGTCCGCATCGAGCGCGCGCGTCGGTTGCGCGACTCCGATATAATAGTGGAACAGAATTCGCCAGATTCGACTCCGCCGTTCGCATGGAAAATCTTCGCAGGCGGTAGGGGAATATTGTCGAACTCGAGGAGGCTCAAATCGACCAGCAGACCGGGATACAGTTACTCGATAACCAGTGGCTGAGCGTCCGTCGACAAACCATGTTCCCACGATATTGCCGATCTGCGGCTGCCTTGGCGTTGGTCGTTTGCCTGTCGTTACAGATGCTCCAGATCTCGCCCGCGCAGGCGGCCGGATCACCCTCGAAGATAGAGTTCAATCAACATATTCGGCCGATCCTTTCAGACAATTGCTTCAAATGCCATGGTCCCGACAAAGAACAGCGCCAGGCGGAACTTCGGCTCGATACACCAGAAGGCATTGTTGCCGATCTCGGTGGCTACCAGGCGGTCACTCCCGGCGATCTCCTACGCAGCGAGTTGGTCAAGCGCATCACCCATGAAGATCCCGACGAAAGAATGCCACCCGAGGAGTCACACCGGTCGCTGACGGAACAACAGATCAGCTTGCTGCAGCAATGGATCAGCGAGGGCGCACAATGGCAGGAGCACTGGTCGTTTGAACCCATTGAGCGGCATACACCGCCCGAATTCGCCGATTCACAATGGGTGCGCAATCCTGTAGATGCATTTATTTTTCGCAAACTGCGCTCCGAAGAACTGGCTCCCTCATCGCAGGCGAGCAAGCGCGTGCTGGTCAGGCGGCTGGCGCTGGACCTGACCGGCTTGCCGCCGACGCGGGAGACTGTTGAGTCTTTTGTCAATGACCCGTTAGAAAACGCTTACGAAAACCTGGTTGATCGGCTGCTTGCGGCAAAAAGTTTTGGCGAACATCGGGCGCACTATTGGCTCGACGCGGCGCGTTATGCCGACACGCACGGCTTTCACCTCGATAACTATCGCAGCATCTGGCCCTACCGCGATTGGGTTGTCGATGCGTTCAACGCCAATATGCCGTTTGATCAATTCACGATCGAACAACTGGCCGGTGATCTGTTGGAAAATCCAACCACATCGCAACTCATAGCCACCGGATTCAATCGTTCAAATTCAACCTCGAGCGAAGGCGGCGCGATCGATGAAGAGTATCTGGCGATCTATGCGAGTGACCGTACCGAAACGACTTCAACCGTATGGCTGGGACTGACCGTCGGCTGCGCCCGCTGCCATGACCACAAGTTCGATCCGATAAAACAGCAAGAATTTTACAAGTTTGCCGCGTTCTTTCGAAATACCACGCAACCGGCAATGGATGGTAATAGCAGCGACTCGCCACCCTATCTGATGGTGACTGCGCCCGGGGATGTTGAGCTTCGAAAATCCATTGCAGATGAAATGACTGCGCTGCGCACACGCGTTGAGCGCCAACGGGAGCAATCGAAAGACGAGTTCACTGAGTGGCTTGCTGCGGGTGGTGCGATCGAGCCGGCTATTCCCGTTGCGGCAAGCGTCCTCGAATTCAGCGCCAGCTTAAACGAGGGCGGCGGCCGCGAGATTTCCGGGACTAGCATCCTGGGCCCATGGAACGCTTTGATCGATGGCGATCATAAATGGGACAGCAGCCCCGGGTATGGCGAAGGTCTCGCCATCACCAATGAGACCAGCGTAGAGCTGCCGGCAGTTGCCGATTTCAACCTCAACGACAGCTTCACGTTGAGTTTCTGGCTTCGGCTACCGGCCGAAAAAACTGCGGTTAATCCCCTGATCGGCCGATTCGATATCGACGACACGGATCGCGGCTGGGGTGTGTCGGTTAATGCCGATGGCAACCCGGTTTTATATATTAGAGGTGACAAAGTTGCCGCGTACGTCGCTTATACGAATGAGGGGCTCGAAAGAGAAACCTGGCAACACGTCGCGTTGACCTACAACGGCACGGGAGCGTCCAACGGATTTACCGCGTACGTTAATGGCGAAGTCGTCGAGGTGACGGCTAACAACGTGGTATTCGGGGTCTCAAAATTTACCGATGCAGAGACAGTGACGCGCGGACTGGTCATTGGCGGATTAGTCGCGGCCGATGTGAAGCGGGCTGCACGTGAGAAAAAAGAGCAAGAGAAAAAAGAACTAGCAAGGCAGGCATTGGAAATCGCGAAAGAACAGAACGAAGTACAAGAAGAAGAGCAAGAACAACAAGATGAACAGGAGCCGGACGACAAAGTCGCAGCAGAGTCAATCCCCGAAAAAGAACCAGGATTTGTCGTCCTTCAGGACATTCGCATTTTCCATGACGTTATTAGTGACGAAGACGTTCGTCAGCTCTACCGCGTACCACAACTGAGGCAAACGCAATCGGCTGACAATACAGCGCACGAACTTCGGCAAAAATATTTTGCCAGCCAGATATCGCCGGAAGGCATCGCTCTGGCGAACACCGCAAGAGTCCTTCGCGCTAAATTAGCCGCAATCGACAGGCGCTCTGCCGTCACGCTGATCATGGAGGAGAAACCGGATTCGCTGCCGGAAGCATACGTGCTCACGCGCGGGCAATACGATCAACCGGGAGAGAAGGTCAGCGCCGGGGTGCCGGCGGTTTTTGCCGAACTGCCCGGAGACAAAACGGCAAATCGCCTGGCGCTCGCGAACTGGCTGGTCGACCCCAATCATCCATTGACTGCGAGAGTGACCGTCAACCGATTCTGGCAGGAACTGTTTGGTGTCGGCCTGGTAGCCACCTCTGAAGACTTCGGCAGCCAGGGAGAGCCACCGAGCCATCCACAGCTTTTGGACTGGCTTGCCGGAGAATTCATCGACAGTGGCTGGGACGTCAAACATCTATTCAAACTCATGGTCAGTTCCGCGACCTATCGCCAGGATTCCGCCGTCAACGAGCGCCTGATCGCGCTGGATCCGGATAATCGCCTGCTGGCGCGGGGTCCTCGATACCGCCTGGACGCTGAAGTCATTCGTGACCAGGCGTTGCAACTCAGTGGTTTACTCGTCGATAAGCTCGGCGGGCCGCCGGTGAAGCCGTATCAACCCCAGGGAATCTGGCAGGCGGTTGGTTTCAGCACCAGTAATACCGTCCAGTTCTATCAGGATCATGGTGAGGATCTCTATCGCAGGAGTCTTTACACTTTTCACAAACGGACAGCGGCGCCGCCATCGATGG
>JAPUJX010000076.1 GCA_027295975.1 Gammaproteobacteria bacterium | reverse complement strand
ATATAGAAAAAGATCATATTTTCTGGTTACTCCTGACACCGTTCTGTCAGTAGACTCGGCTATTCTGGCATTATCGATGGTAATATTGCGGCATGAGAAGAGCGGACAGGTTATTCCAGATCGTTTTGATGCTGGGCCGGGGACGGGTACTGACGGCGAACGGCATCGCAGAGCGGTTGGAGGTGTCGGATCGCACGATCTATCGCGACGTCCAGGACCTGCAACTCTCGGGTGTTCCCATCGAAGGCGAGGCGGGGGTGGGTTATGTCCTGCGCCGGGGATACCAGGTGCCGCCGATGATGTTCGACGAAGAGGAGTTGCAGGCCTTGGTATTCGGGGCCGACGTGGCGAAGTCCTATGGCGATGCCAACATGGCGGAAGCAGCCGATCGTATCCTCGCGAAAATCGATGCCGTGTTGCCACAACGTCTGCGTCCTCAACTGACTTCACACCGGGTGGTCGTGCCGGATTTTCGAATCTCCGAAGAGGTCGCGGAGACGTTGGGAGAGGCTCGTAACGCCATCAACAGCCAGTTGCGCCTGTTCCTGGATTACCGCAATGCGGCGGAGGAATCGAGCGAACGTATCATCTGGCCGCTGACGGTCGCCTACTGGGGACGTACCTGGACCCTGGGCGGGTGGTGTGAGTTGCGCCAGGACTTCCGCAATTTTCGGCTCGATCGCATCAATTCGTTGAGAGTCCTCTCATCGGTGTTTCCGGATGAACCGGGCAAGCGTCTGGAGGACTATTTTGCGAGCAACGGATGCCGCTAGTTATTTATGGGACGGGCCACCAGATCACCAGATCTTGACACGCTCCTCTTCGGCCAGATACATGCCGTCACCTGGTTTCGTTGCGAAGGCGTCGTGAAACTCGGAAATGTTGGGTAATACACCCATGACGCGATAGCGTGCGGGTGAGTGTGGATCGCTCAACAACTGTTCGCGCAGACTCTCGTCGCGGGAATGTCCGCGCCAGCCGGTGGCAAACCCGATGAAAAAACGCTGAGCTCCGCTGAATCCGTCGATATCGGGCGTTTCGACGCCGCCGAGTGAGATGCGGTAGGCCCGGTAGGCCATGATGACACCAGCGAGGTCACCGATGTTTTCGCCCAACGTCAATTCACCGTTGATATTGAGATCCGCCAGCGGTTGGAATCGAGCGTATTGATCAACCAGCCTGCCGGCGCGTGCCTCGTACTGTTCGGCATCGTCGGGTGTCCACCAATCCCGCAACCGTCCACTGGCGTCGAATTTGCGCCCCTGGTCGTCGAAGCCGTGGCTGAACTCATGGCCGATAACGGAACCGATGGCGCCGTAATTGTGGGCGTCATCCATCCGCGGATCGAAATAAGGCGCCTGGAGAATAGCGGCCGGAAACACGATTTCGTTGAAGGTCGCCCGGTAATACGCGTTGACGGTTTGCGGGCTCATTCCCCACTCCGACCTGTCCGTGGGTTTGTGCAACTTTTCGATTTCACGCAGGTACTCGAAAGCACGCGCTTTGAAAACATTGTCGATGAGGTCCTCTGGATCGAAATGGAGGGTCGAGTAGTCGATCCACTTGTCGGGATAACCGAGTTTGCCGGTAAAACCCGCGAGCTTCACCTGGGCGGCTGCTTTGGTTGCGTCGCTCATCCAGGTCAGTTCATCGATGCTCCGGGAAAACGCTTTTCGCAGGTTTTCCACCATCTCCCGGATTTTTGCCTTTGCTGTCGGGGGGAAGTGCCGCTCCACGTACAGTTTGCCGACGAGTTCACCGACGAGGGTGTTGGTCAAAGCAACACCCCGCTTCCAGCGCGGTCGCTGAGATTCCCGGCCGTGCAGCACGCGTCCCTCGAAGTCGAAATTTTCCGTAACGATCGCCTCGGGTAGCAGGCGGGCGAACGACTTCAAGAGCTTCCACTTGAGGTAGATGCGCCAGTCTGCCACTGAGGTGTCTCGAACGAAACCCGGTAATGATTCAAAATAGTCGTCCTGCGCGATAACCAGGTATTCGATCTCGCCGAGATTCCCCGCGCGGACTAATCGCCCCCACATCGGATCGTTATCCCTGGCGGCATCGAAGGTAAATCGGTTTCCGTAGATGCGTTCGCGGTCACGATTTTGCACGCCGGACCATTGGATTTTCGCAAGGTGATGTTCGATACGGTAAATAGTCTCAGCGATTTTTGTCTGTTCGGACCAGCCAGCGAGCCCGGCCATATTTTTTATGTGGGTACGGTATGCCTGCTGAATTTCGGTGAACTTCGCATCGTCTTTCAAATAATAATCCCGGTCGGGCAGTCCGAGACCGCCCTGCCAGAAATAGGCGATGGTTCGTTCGGGGGTCGATGCGTCGGCATCGTTGAGCAGCCGGACGGGTCCATCGACGTTCAACGCCCAGAGTCTGGCGAAGTGGTCAACTACCCCATCGTGAGAATTAATGGCATCGATTTCACTCATGGAGGCAGCTAAGCCGGTCAATCCGACTGCTTCTATTTGCGCCCTGTTCATGAAGCTCGCAAAAAGCGCGCCGATCCTGGCGTCATCGGGACTCTCGGCGTTCGCGGCAGCCACCTCGATAAGAGAACGCACCTGAGCTTCCGTACGTTCATAAACGATGGTGGAGACCCCGTAGCGAGACCATTCGGGCGGGATGGGGGTGTTTGCGATCCAGATTGCGTTCACGTAAGCGAAGAAATCGTCCTGTGGCCGCACCTCGTTGTGCAGGTCGGCGGGGTCGAAACCGAGGATGGGGGCGGTTGTGGTTACCTCGGTTGCCCGTTCGCAGCCAGAGAGGGTGAGGCCCAGGAGGCCGGCGATGACCAGAATATTGCGTGTTACCACGATTGAATCCGGGGAAAAGGATGGTGCTATTGTAGTGTGAGGATCCAGGAGGCCAAGTGTGGTTTGTAAAATCGGGTGACCACGTTGGTAATACAGTCCCATCGACAGCCACTGCCAGCAGCCTGGTACCGGCTTTGTCTCGACTCGGTTCGGAGTTGGGCCGCGATGTTGAACTTTTCTTACCGCTTCGTCGGTGACGAACTTTTTGATCCCGTACCCGAGGACATTGTCCTGCGAACGGCCGAAAGGACCGTGGTTGCCGCGGATCTCGCCCGTCTCTACGCAATTCGCCAGGGATTGCGGGAAGGATTTGCGGCGGTGGTCTGGTGCGATGCAGATATTCTGGTCATTGATCCGCAGCGCCTTAATTTGCCTGAGGAGGCGTATTCATTGGGCCGGGAGGTGTGGGTGCAGGGACCCCCCGATGATCTTCGTGCTTACGTCAAAGTACACAACGCGTTCCTCGTGTTCCGGCAGGACAATACCTTTCTGGAGTTTTACATCGACACCGCCCTGCGCCTGATTCGCGCCCATAAAGGGTTGATGGTTCCTCAGTTCATCGGCCCGAAGCTGTTGACTGCGATACACAACGTGATCGGTTGTCCCGTGATCGAGACTGCGGCGATGCTCAGTCCCGATGTCGTACGCAATATCCTGGATGGCGGTGGCCCGGCGCTGGATTTGTTCAAGCGACGTACCGTCGTGACGCCAGCGGCGGTAAATCTTTGCGGTTCGCTGGTAACACTCGGGGAACTCGACAACCAAGAAATCCGCGCTGTGATCGACCTGCTCAGGAGACAACCTCAGGTGCTTGCTAAATGAAGGCATGGGTAACGTCGCGCCGAATCCTGATAACGTGGATCGGCTTGTTCGGTTGTTGCGTCGCCGTTGCCGAGCCGCCGCCCGCGGCATCCTTTGGCAAGCTGCCGCCAATGATGTCCGTCAATTTGTCGCCGGATGGTACCAGGGCCGTCGTTCTCCGGGCCTTGAACGATAGCTATCATGTAACGCTTCTGGACTTCAAGACGCGCAAGAGCAGCATGCTCATGGCCGCAAAACCAGATGAGTTTCTGTTCAACTGGTGCCGATGGGCGAACAACGCGCGCATCGTATGCTCCTTTCGCAGTTACATCGTTATGCGTGCCGGGCAGACCGGCGTCGCAAGACGCTCCTATCGTGACGGCCGCACGGTAATGACCCGGCTGCTGGCCGTGAACGCCGACGGCAGTAATGTGCTGCAACTCGTCCCTCCAGCGCAGTCCCGCAGCGGCCGAGACCTGGTATGGAATTCGCCCGATCAGAGTACCGTCATCAGCTGGCTGCAGGACGAACCGGATCACATTCTGATGCAGATTGCCCGGGAGGACCGGCTCTTCCCATCCATCTACAAGATCAACATCAACAACAACAAGATGCAGCGCGTGCGTCGGCAACACGGTTCCGTGGTGCGTTGGTATGCCGATCGACGAGGAAAGCTGAGATTTGCAACGGGCCGACGTAACAACCTCAAACCGGTCGTGTTCGCGATTGACGAAAAAGGCCGGATGCGGGAGATGGATATGTCGTATTTGGCCGGCATCAATGTACCCGAACCCCTCGGCCTGTCCCTGGACGGCAAACACTCCTACGTGGCAGCCAACAATGGCGCCGATACCATGGGCATATTCAGAATAAATGTCGCCACCGGCGAGGTGGTGGACACGCTCTACACCAATACCCGGTTCGATGCAGGTAGAAGGCTCATCCGACATCCGCGGACGGGGGAGCCCGTGGTGCTGGAGTACCTGGAGGCGAGCCTCCGCCATCACTGGTTCGATGGAGAACTCGAAGCGAGTTATGAACGTGCCGTGGCGGTGCTGCCGGGTGCACCATCCACCGTGTCTATTGCAAGCGTTGACCGCGAGTGGAATCGCGTGGTGCTGCGTGCGGAAGGTAATGGCACGTTTCCGACCTATTACCTGTATGACGATGCGGCAAAAACACTCCTGGCGCTGGGGAGATCATACAGCGACCTCGGCCACGCCGTGAGCCTGAACCCGGTAGTCTACGAAGCACGGGACGGTCAGATGATCCCCGCCTATTACGCGGTTCCCGACGCAGGTGAGGGGCCATTCCCAACGGTGATTCTGCCTCACGGCGGACCCTATGCGAGAGACTCCGATCGGTTCGATTACCGGGTTCAGTTTCTGGTGAGCCGTGGCATCGCGGTGTTGAAACCCAACTATCGAGGCTCGGCGGGTTACGGGGATGTTTATCTAGCGGCCGGTTTCGATCAATGGGGTCTGAAGATGCAGGACGACGTCATCGATGGTCTGGATTGGATGGTCGAGCAGGGCATTGCGGATGGGGACAGGGTCTGCATCGTCGGCGGGAGCTACGGTGGTTACGTTGCTCTGGTGGCGGCATACAAAACGCCGGAAAGATTACGCTGTGCGGTCTCTTTTGCCGGAGTGACGGACTTACCCGAGCTTGTCAAACACCAACTCAATTTTCGATTCGGACGGCTCGCTGTCGCTCGTATTCAAGGCGGTAAGTCCAGGTCCGAAAACTCACCTCTGGACCATGTCGACGAGATAGGCGTCCCCCTGCTCATCGTCCATGGCGACGTTGATCGCAGCGTGATGATCGAGCAGTCGCGAACCCTGGTTGCGGCGCTCGAGGAAGCGGGTAAACCGTACCGGTATATAGAGCAGCCAAACGGTGATCATTTCCTGAGCCTGGAGAGCCACCGTATCGAATTTCTGGAAGCGCTGGACGAATTCCTGGGCGAACACCTGCTCGGGAAATCCGGTCGTTGAAGTAGGTTGGCTTCGGGGAAAATTGACCTTGGTTCTGCATGCGGTAAAGTGGTTCGGCCATCATTTTAGAAACCGTGACATGAATAAGTACAACAAGTCTTTTCTGGCGGGGGTTATCCTTTTGCTGGGTTGCTCGGAACCCCAGGTCCCGACGACCGCCATGCCTTCTACCCCTCGGGATTCCTCGGTAAAAACCTACACGGCGGAGCAGTTTTACCTGACCACTTCTTATCGTATGAGTTCGGCCGCCGGTTTTGGTTTTTCCGCCGACAGTAGCCGGGTGCTGGTCAGCTCTGACGCGACGGGGGTGTTTAATGCCTACGCCCTGAACGTTGCTGGCGGAGTCCCTGAACCCCTCACGGCTTCAACGGTCGATTCGACCTTTGCGGTGACCTATTTCCCCAGGGACGACCGTGTTCTGTTGACAGCCGACCAGGGGGGCAACGAGCTCATCCCCCTATATGTCCGTGAACTCGATGGCACCACTACCGACCTGACGCCGG